>JACDEQ010000113.1 GCA_013816225.1 Armatimonadota bacterium
CCTTTCGGTCCGCAAGTACCTGAGGTTCGCATCATGAGAGTCAGGCTACTAATTGTTTTCACTGTGCTTCTGGCTGTTTTTGCGTCGGGGCAGAAACCGTCGAAAAAGCTGCTGTTGAACAAACAGAAGGCCGCTCGGCACGAGGCGCAGCAACTGCGCAAAGTGATCACGAAGACGAAGCGCAAGATCAGCTATGTGATGTCCGACATTGTCAAAGCCGACGACCTTCTGGAAAATGCTCGATCGAAGCTCAAGCACACCGAGGTAGCCCTGGACGACGCCGAAGACGAACAGAAGAAGGTCGCCCGAGAACTCGACGAGGCAACCGTAAAGCTCGACGCGAAGCGGGAGGTAGTGGGCCAGCGAATGCGGGCTCTCTATATGAACGGCGAGCGTGGACCGATCGGCGTGTTCATTGGTTCCGAGTCGTTCGCGGACTCGGCCGATCACACGTTTATCATCCAGAAGATCGCAGACCAGGACGACAGGCTGGTCGATGAGCTGCGCCAGTACCGCGTGGACGTCGACCGAAAGAAGGCCCGCAAGGACGCTGTTGTTTCGCGCATCGAGTACCTGGTCGCGCAGCGGCTGGAGCACAAGAAGGACCTCGACAGCCGCATGAGATTCAAGAAGGGCCTGCTCGGTGAACTGAAGCAGGATCAGCACGAGGCCCAAGACGAGCTAGACGAACTAGAGCGGGAGAGTGCGAACATCGAGGTCGAACTTCGCCGCTTCTATGGTGCTCGAAAGTCGACGGCTCGCACGTATCGGGGTTCGCACCGGTTGCCAGTGAACGGTATGTTGACGAGCGGCTTCGGCAGGCGGGTGCATCCCATTACCGGAAGGTCGAGGATGCACACGGGCCTCGATATTGCTGCGCCCACCGGTACGCCGATTCACGCCTCGGGTAGTGGGACCGTGATCTACTCCGGGTACCGCGGCGGCTATGGAAACTGCATTATCATCGACCACGGCGGGGGTCAAGCGTCCCTATATGGCCATTGCTCGCGCCTCTATGTGGGTGTCGGCAAGACGGTCGACAAGGGAGATGTGATAGCGGCCGTCGGTTCCACGGGAATGAGCACCGGGCCTCATCTTCATTGGGAGATCCGTATCAACGGAACGCCCGTTAATCCGCGCGGAAGGTAATTCGTCATTATCGGATAAAGGCTTCGATGTTGTCGCCGGATTTGAAGCCGACGATGCCCCCGCCGACCTTGCAGTCTTTGTCCAGCACGTATGCCGACGGAAACTCTTTGGCTTTGAAGACCTTGGCAGCTATGGTAACGGCGTGGCCTTTCCGCTCCGAAGTGTCTACCCAGAATTCCATTTTATAGCCGGGGTTCGACTCGGCGAAGCTTAGCACGTCCTTCTTGACGTCGTAGTTGCTCAGCGCGACAACCCGGAGCTTGTCGCCATACTTCTTGTGCAAGCGCTCGGCCTCGTCGAGCGCCGAGAGCGATCCCGTCATCCAACTCGTTCCCCATAGGACGATTAGCGTTGGCTTGCCCTTGAGATCCTCGGTGCCAATAGGAGCACCTCGCAAGGTCTGTGCCTCGAAGCTAATGGCCGTTCCCTTGGCGAGCGGTTCCTCTTTAACCCCGGGTGCCAACGACATGACAAGCGACGCGAACAACTCAGCTACCACTTTTTTGAAACCTCCGTGGAATTATACGCTCGATTCGCAAGCGTTATGTTCCTGAAGTTTCAGGAATCCTTGAAAACTCGCTCGGCTCGGCGGTACATTGATGCTGATGGCAGAGAATGCCGCACCGCGGCCATGGGAGGTGGATGGAGAAGAGAAGAGGCGTCGGGTACGCAGGATGTTCGCCGACATCTCTCCCACGTACGACTTGCTCAACTCCGCCATGAGCCTGCGCCTACATCATCGGTGGAGAACGGATGCCGTCGAAGGCCTTAGATTGCTTGCCGGGGACGTGGGCGCCGATCTTTGTTGCGGAACCGGAGATTTCGGGCGCCCTTTGCGAGATGCTGTTTCTCCATCGGGCCGGATCGTCGGTGTCGATTTCTGTATGCCCATGCTTCAGATCGCGCTCAAGAAGCCTTATGCGATGGGGCTTTCGTTAGGCGATGCGGGGGCGGTGCCACTCAGGTCTTCCAGTTTCGACGCGGTGACCGTGGGATGGGGACTGCGCAACGTACCCGACATGGGCGCCGCTCTTTCCGAAATCGTGCGTATATTGAAACCGGGCGGCAGGTTCGTTTGCGTCGATATGGCGCGGCCGAAGTCGGCTTTGCTGAGAGGTCTAAGCCATTTTGTGTTTAATATGGCGGTTCCCGCAATGGGCTCGCTCTTCGGAAAGCGAGAGGCCTACACCTATCTGCCGAAGTCGACGGATCGGTTCACAACGCGCGAAGGCTTGGCCGAGGCGATGCGGGGCGCCGGGCTTAAGAACGTGCGGTACGAGGATCGTTTCTTTGGCAATATCTGCACCCACTGGGGGGAGAAATGACGATGGCTCATCTGGACGCAGCGCGTGAGTTGGACGGCGATTTGGCGATCGAATTGGCTGCGGACGTGCAAGCCTGCGAAGCGATGATGACTGAGCGGCTGGGTTCGGCCGTGGACACAGTGGAGAACATCGCCGAACATGTGTTCGAAGCCGGCGGCAAGAGGCTCAGACCGCTCTTCGTGAGCTTGGCGGCTCGGGCCACCGGGCAACCGTTTTCGCGAGAGAGGGTCGCCGCGATCGGAGCGTGCATGGAGATGATCCATATGGCGACGCTCATCCACGACGATGTGATCGACCATGCCGCCACCCGCCGCGGCGAGTCGACCGCATCGACAGTCTTCGGCAGCACCGCGAGCATCCTGACGGGCGATGTCCTTCTCGCGAAAGCGATGCAAATTCTAGCTTTGGACGGCGACCTGCGAATCATAAGGATTGTTAGCAAAGCGGTGGTCGATATGGCAGAGGGAGAGGTTCTCGAAGTTCAAACCCGCGGCGATTTCGAACTGAGCGAAGAGGAGCATGTCGAGATTTTGCGACGGAAGACCGCCGTCTTCATCGCTTGCTGCTGCGAGGCGGGAGCGCTGATCGCGGGTGCGGATGGGCGAGTTGCGAGCGCGCTTGCGGGCTACGGCGAAGCGATCGGAATCGGGTTTCAGATTGCCGACGACTTGCTCGATTTCCAAAGCCTGCCCGAGGTGTCCGGAAAGCCCTGCGCGACCGATTTCAGGGAAGGATGCGCAACATTGCCGCTCATCTATCTTCGAGGCCGTTTGGCCGCTGAAGAGACGGCGTATGTTCGGTCGAAATTCGGCAACGGCGTAACGGATGCCGACGTCGAAACAATTGCTGGATGGATGTCGGATCGGGAGGCTTTTGCGAGCGCGAGTAGCAGAGCCGAAGATTATTCGGACAAGGCAAAGGAACTGCTAAGCGACCTACCGCAGAACTCGGCGACGCGGTTGCTGGCGCATCTGGGCAAAATGCTCATCTGTCGGGATTCTTAGCCGCCGGTATGAGGCGGTACGAGCTATGCGTTTTCGATTTGGACGGCGTCCTCTATCGCGGCAATTCGGCGATTTCGGGCGCGCCAGATGCTCTCAGAGCGCTTCGGGGCCATGGTTCGACGGTTCGCTTCATGACGAACAATTCAACGCTGACTCGCAAGGCGTTTGCGGACAAGTTGAACGAAATGGGCTTCGAAGCCCGCCCCGCCGAAATCTACACGAGCGCGGCCGGAGCGGCAATCGCTCTTGCCGGAGCCAGCGTATTCGTTGTTGGCGAGGAGGGGTTGCGTGAAGAACTGCGAGAGATGGGTTGCCGGATCGTTCGCGACGAGGCGTCGGACTGGGTCGTCGTAGGGGCTTGCTGGGGTCTCACGTATGCGATGATCGACGAAGCCCAGTGGCGGGTACGACAGGGAGACCGGTTCATGGCGACTAATCTCGACCCGACCTATCCCATCGAGGATGGCCGAGTAAAGCCGGGGGCGGGTGCGGTAGTCGCCGCGATCGCAACCGCCTCGGAGAAGGACCCGGAGATCACCATCGGCAAGCCGGAGCCGACGCTCGTCCGAATGATTTGGGCGGAGACGGAGATTTCTCCAGATGAAACTCTGGTAGTTGGTGACCGGTTGGACACGGATATCGAATGCGCCGCACGTGCCGGCTGCGACTCGGCGCTCGTGCTTACGGGTGTGATTTCGAAGGCCGATCTCAAGTCTGCCAAGCAGCAGCCGACATATATCTGCGCGGATGTTGGCGAAATCGAATAGCACGCCTCGTCCATAATAGTAGACATGCATCTAGCCCCTAACCGTGATGCTCCGTACAGGTACCTGTTCCTGGACCTGAACGCGTTTTTCGCGTCGGTGGAGCAGCAAGAGAATCCCGAACTGCGCGGGAACCCCGTCGGCGTCGTGCCCATGCTTGCCGACAGTACGGTACTCATCGCCGCCAGCTACGAGGCGAAGAAATTCGGGTGCAACACGCTGACGCGCGTGGGAGATGCGAAGAGGCTGTGTCCGCACATCATCCTGGTCGAGGGAAACCACAGGGCCTACGCTGAGTATCACGACCGCGTCGTTAAGGCCGTCGAATCTGTCGTTCCGGTGGAGAAGGTCTGCTCGATCGACGAGATGCGGGTACGGTTACTCGAGTCGGAGGCAACCGAGGAGGCAGCCCGGGCGATTGCCTTCCGCGTTAAGAACGCGATTTTCGAGCAAGTTGGAGAGTGCATGACGTGCTCGATCGGGCTTGCCCCGAACGCGCTTCTTTCGAAGGTGGCCAGCGATATGGAAAAGCCGAACGGTCTGGTCCTTCTGCATCCGGACACGATGGCCGAGCGCCTCGCGGCGCTGGGCGTGACCGAATTTTGCGGGATCAATCTGCGGATGGCCGTTCGGCTAAACCTCGGTGGGATATTCACCGCGGCCGACATGCTCTCGGCCAACGAGGCGAAGCTGCGATCGGCGTTCGGCAGCGTGATCGGGGCACGATGGTGGTACCTTCTGCGGGGATACGATGTTCCGGAGGAGGAACGTCCTCGGAAGAGCTTGGGTAATAGCCACGTCTTGCCGCCGGAGCATCGAACGCGGGAAGGTTCTTACCAAGTGCTGCTTCGGCTGCTTCAGAAGGCGACCGCGCGCCTTCGGCGGGAATCGCTCAGTTGCCGTCAGGCCGTATTCTTCGTTCGCGGCGCGAAGGAGAAGTGGGTTCACAAATGCAAGGTCGAGGCGACCTGTGAGACGCTCGTCCTCGTCGAGATATTGCAGGAGGCTTGGGCGAATAATCCCATCGAGGATCCGAGGCGGGTCGGACTCACTCTCTTCGATCTAGACCCTGCGGTCGAAAGAACTCCCTCGATTTTCGACCGGGACAACGATCGGCAGACGCTGGCCGGCGCCGTAGACGCTCTTAACGCGAAGTTCGGTAAGAATGCAATCCTCCCTGCGGGAGTCCTAGCCGCCAAGGATTCCGCCGAAGAGCGAATCGCCTTCCAAAAGACATCGCTCTTCGACGAAGGGCCTGCCGAGCAGCAATAGGCCGCGGTCGGAGACGTCCGACATGCCCGGCCCGTCGGTCTATTTCGCCGTCGCCGAAACCGCCTCCTGAACCAAGACGCCAGGCGTGATCTGCTCGCCCGGCGTTTGGCCCTTTGCCTGCTCGTTAGTTAGGCGAGCACGCCTGAAGCTGGGCGGGATGAGGCCTGCCATCGCCGTGATCACGAGGCCGATTCCGATGAACGCGAACGTTCCGGTCAGCCCGATCCACTCGATCAGAAAGCCGCTGAGCAGCATCCCCATCGGCGCCGCGCTGGCGCTGAGGGTGCCGATCGCCGAGCCCATCCGCCCGCGAAACTCGTCCGGCGTGACCGTCTGCATAAACGTTTCGAGCGGGATGATCCCGAAGGGGAAACATAGGCCGCAAAGAAAGTTCAGGAACCAGAAGAGGGGGATCGATGTGATCCAGCCCATCGGCACGATGGTGAGCGATCCCAGCGCCATAAAGACCGCAAAGGCATAGCCGACCCGGTAGACGGGGCGCTTGTAGACCACGAACGAGCCAAGGACGAAGCCGAGGAAAAACCCGGTTTCAAGCAGCGACAGCAGCGCGGGACCCGCGATGTTCAGACCGAACAGGTCGAAACCCGACTTGAACGTCGTTTGGGCCGCGATGACGTAGGCGGGCATAAACGGCGCAACGAAGAACTCGAACCCGAAGAAAAGGATCGCAGAAGTTCGCAGCACCGGATGATTCCAGATGAACTTGATGCCCTCCTTGGCTTCGTGCCAAGCGTGCTTCGGCGGCCTCTCGCGCTCAGGAACGATCGGCGGCAACTTAGCCATAAAGATCGCCGAAAGAACGAACGTTACAGCGTTTATAGAAAAGGTCACGATGTATGCGAGCGCGGCGCTCAGCTTGAAAACGGCGCCGAGAACCACCGCTCCCAGCGCGTTTCCGGCCAGCGGCATCGCGGTCTGGAACGTCGTGTTCAGCGAGTTCGCTTCGAGCAATCTTGCAGTAGGCACCAGCCGAGGTATCGCAGCGGTTCTGGCCGGCCTCTGAAACACGAACGCTGCTTTCAAGGCGACCGTGAAAACACACAGCACCCACAAGGGCGGCGCGGGCTCGATGAGAACGACGCAAATCAGACCGACCACGGTGATGGCGCAGGCAATATCGGAAATCAGAAGAATCGTCCGACGATCGTAGCGGTCTGCGACCGTACCCGCGTAAAGTGAGAGAGCCAGATAGGCCCCCACCGAGCATGCGCTCACGATGCCCACCGCCGTCGCGCCCCCGATCTCCCCGGCCCACCAAAGGAAGACAAGGAAATACAGC
>JACDEQ010000114.1 GCA_013816225.1 Armatimonadota bacterium
AACCACCGTCCGCACTCGGCCCTCGGCGGCCTCCCGCCCTCGCAGTTTGCGAAGCGGGTCGATTCGGACATAATTCAGGAGGCGACCATAACACTTTGACGTGGCACACATTTCGGGGGAAGGTCAGTGACAACGAGAAAAGGCGAAGATGGTGAGCCGGAGTATTGTGCACGAGAGGAGGACTTTCAGCCGGAGCCCGAGTACTCTCGCTGCTTCTACTGCAAACATCGGGAGCTTTGCGCTGCAGGCCGTGCGGCAATTGGCGGCGAAGAGGCTGCTGCTGCCGTTCCCGAATTTGATTCCTTCGCCGATGAATAAGGTCAGACATAAAAGAGCTACGCTTTTAATGCACTTCCGGCTCTAGCTTTTGCATCTTGCCTTCCGCCAAGAGGTCGGGTGTCTGCAGTCCGTAATCGACCACTCCAGGGAGCCGATCTCGTCTTCTGCGTCCGGATCGGTTTTGTATTCGGAGCGGGTCGTTTCCTCTCGCTTCGAATACCCATGGATTTCGAATGCGACGGGGTATTCCCCGGCGTCGCGGTGGCTGACATACCGGACAGGCCCGAGGGTAAATCCTCGGTGTTGACGATCGCTTTGTCGCTGAGGAAGCTGTTCATGATGTCGCGTTCTTCGTCGTACTCCTGCCTTATCAGGATTGGTCCTGCTCCTCCTGTTTCCGCTCGATCTCTTCGAGCACCGCTTGAGGGGCGGTATCGCTTTTCAGCTCATCCTTCTCGCCGTCCTCGGGCAGGTCGATTCCAAGCTTCTGCGCTATGAGGTCGACGGCGACGAGTACCCGGGTCAGCTCGTGCTCGGCCAGGAGACTGACCTGCACGTCGAGCTCGCTCTGCTGGTCGCTGAGCTTTTGCATCCGGTTCTGGCTAAGCAGCACGAAGAGGGAAAGAAAGATGGCCTCCAGCGAGACGATCGTCGTGAGCAGCCCGAACGGGAAGGGATCGAATGGCCGGATTCCGAACCAACCCACATTGAGCAGGATCCATACAAGGAAGAACAGCGCGTTCGCGACGACGAACTGTGCGCTGCCGCAGTACTCGGCGATCCGATTGGCAATGCGCTCGTATAGGGTCAGCTTTTTCTTGTGCTTCTCCCGATGCTCGTAGAGGTCGTGGATGTTGCGCTGAACGACGCCCGCGATCTCGTCCTGACGCACGGCGCGATCCTCGGGCGATTGCTGTTTCATTGCCGAAGTGTATTCCAGCTTCACACAGATCGTTAGGTGGGCCAGAGCCATCCGAACGCGCCGGCGGTGACGAGGGAGTAGATGAGCGCGTCGAGTAGCACCGCCCAAAGCCGCATCCCGCGGTACCAGATCGAATGCGGAATAAGCGCGAGTCCGTGGGCCATGAATGCGGCGCCGCCGGCGATCCGGAAGACCTCGAGATACATCGGATTCTCCCCCATGAAGGCATGCCAGGCGACATACGCCACGAATATCCCGATTACAATGTACGCGAGCAGCGTGAGAATCAAGTTGCGGCCCATGTCCACAGGCCCGGGCCAGATAATCAAGGTGCCGTTCGGTCCGCGCTTCATCTTTTCGACAAACGCAGGGTCCTTCATATCCGCCATCGTCCCGAACGGCATCATGTAGTTCCCGGGTGCAACTCCGCCAAGCGCATCGAGGGCCCGGCCCTCGTCGGGCAAGCCCCGCCACTCGCCTTTGTGAATCGGCAGCACCATGTGGCAAAGGAAACTCGCCACCCAAACGAGCGCCGCCGAAACAAGAATCGGCAGCCACAATGCAGACAGAAACTCCATCGTCAACCTCCTGGTGGGTTAAGGACGAGGGCAATGGCGACAGATTGTCGCAGAGTTACGTCTTGGCCCATACTAAGCCGCCGAGATGTTTACACGTTGCGTCAGTAATTTCCTCCGTCTCCTTTGCCCTAGTCGCATGGCTCTGAGAACCGGGAAAAGCCCAAATATGCAAATCCTGCGCAGATCAGTTCTAGCTCTCGCCGCGACGGGTCTCGTCTTTACGGCCGCCCTCGCGCACCCCGGATCGGGCATCGCCGTCGATCGGCACGGCAACGTCTACTTCCTCGACACGGGCTCTGGGCTGTGGAAAATAGATACGCGGGGGAGGGTGACCCGCCTGCCGGGGCAGAGCTTCCACTGGCTGGCCCTCGACGCGAGCGACCGCTTCGCCACCGCCCGCCTACCCTCGGGCGCGAGCGGGGATATCGAGAGGTCGGGCGCTCGCCCCACCGTGCTGCTTTCCAGCGACTACCCGATCGAGGTGGGCCCGGACGGCAATCTATATTACGCGGTGCCCACCCGCGGAGACGTCTTGCGCATGATACGAAGGACGACCTCCGGAGGGACATCGGCGCTCGCGACTCTGCCGACAAAGTTCTCCCACATCAACGGCATCGCCGCCGGACCCGAGGGCGCCATTTACTACACGGACGACAAGACCGTCCGGCGTATCACCGCGAAGGGCGGGGTCTCGACCGTCGCGGTGATCCCCAGACTCGTCGGCGCGCCCTTGATCCCCGGCAACACGGCGGCCACCGGCCCGTATCTCCGAGGCCTCGCGGTCGACGCCCGGGGCACGGTCTACGTGGCTGCCAGCGGGGATGGCCGCGTGCTGAAGATCGCGCCGGGCGGAAAGGTCACCACCGTCCTCCGGCTCCAAAGCCCATGGTCGCCCACTGCGCTCGCTCTCTTCGGCGGCGACGTGTATGTGCTCGAGTACCTGCACACGGCAAGGGACGTACGACGCGACTGGCTGCCTCGCGTCAGGAAGATCGCATCCAACGGGAAGACGAGGATCATCGCGACGGTCGCACAGATGCCGGGCGTCCGCGGCTAATTGGTTTGTACGTCGCAGAGGCGGTCGGCCAGGTTGTTCGCGCCCAGGAGTCGCAAAGCCTCCGAGACGGCTTGCCAATCGGGCGGCGGGTGGGTTGGGCCGAAGCAGGAGTTGGGTGCCAAGGATAGCCTCTGACCGCTCGCCAAGCACCTTTGACAGGAACAAAATTACCGCGGGGCGCCACCCTCGGGCTTTCGGACCGCCTGGCGAACCTTGGCGAGGCTCGTGGCCAGGACGTCGACCTCTTCTCGCGACAGATGCGAAAGAAAGTGCTTGCGGATGCTTTCGGCATAGGTGGGCAATGTTCTATCGACCGCCGTTCGGCCCTCCGGCGTGATGACGGCGAAGATGGCACGGCGATCCTGCCTCGACTGCTGGCGTACCAACAAGCCGGCGTCGGTTATGCGGTCGGCCAGGCGCGTGATGCCGCTTCGCGTAAGGGCAACCCGGTCGGCGAGCTCCCACATGCGAAGGCTGCCTTGGGGCTCGGCGGCAAGCTCCACTAGTACGCGGTACCAGTGCAGAGGCAAGAGGCCCGCCTGCCTCAGCCTCCGGTCGATGGCGTCGCTCGCCGCGGCACAGGCGTACAGCAGGTCCTTCCATGCCTGCATCTCGCTAGCGAAAATTTTTATCGGCATCTGGGCATTATTCTCCAAATATCGTTGCTATTTCAACTATTGACAGGTAGTATAGTTGATAGGTCGACTATTGAATGGTCAATCTAAAGGACTTAAAATGAAAACCATTAATCGCAGCGAGCTCTGGAGCTCCATCCAAGCCAAAGAAAAATTGACGCTCGTCGAGGCTCAGCCCAAGGCCGACTTCGACAAGGCTCACCTGCCCGGCGCGCTTCGGGTCAGCAGGGACGAGCTTGACCTTTGGGCTCCCAAATTCCTTACCGATAGGGACGCCCGCATCGTGGTCTATTGCGACAACATCGAGAGCAAGGCCTCGCCGACGGTTGCCGGCCGCCTCATCGAGCTCGGCTACACGAACGTTTCTAACTACAAAGAGGGCAAGGCGGACTGGATGAAAGCCGGCCATCCCGTCGAACCCCTTCAGGTCGTCGCTACGGCGTAATGGCCCATTCCGTCTGCGGCCGCCGCTAGGCGGGCGCGTCGGGAACCAGACTTGGCGGAAGGAGATACCGATCCGATCCTTCCGCTTTTTCATGCGTGGGGTGCAGTTCGCGATACGAAGACCTCTGCCCTGCGAGACGGGCTCAAAACCGACGCTTACGCAGCCGGAGTCAGCGAGGCGTTCCCCATGGCCAGCTGCTTGCGTTCGGTTCACGCTCGATCTTCTCGCGGTTTTGTAACCGTTCGCCCTTTTTATAGTGTTCACGTTGCCTAAGAGTCGAGCACTTCCGCGGCGGCTCGAATCATCTCCTCGCCTTCGAGGCTCGGCGGCTCATACGGCCCGTCGGCCGCCGCATGTCTCGGGGAGCATGGCTGGGCTTCCAATCGGGCGTCAAAACAACCTGGCCGCGCCATCGGCTACCGCGGCGACGCGTTCCGCCAGCGCGTTCGCGCCGAGTAGCCGCAGCGCTTCCGAGCCGGCCGGCCAGTCGGGTGGACCGCAGGGCAATTCGACGGGGACGTCGGGGCGCATGCGCACGACCTCGCGGAACATGAGCACGAGTTCGGAGTCTTTTGGAGCCCATCCGGCGATCGCGGACTCGAGGGAGCCGTACTTCAGCAGCAGAGTGGCGGCGGTCTTCGGGCCGATCCCGCGTGCGCCCGGGATATTGTCCGACGGGTCTCCGCTGAGCGCCTTGAAATCGGGCACTTGCTCGGGGAGTACGCCGAACCGCTCGACCACTTGGAGAGGTCCAATCCGATCGAGCTCGCGGGTGCGCGGCCTCGGGGCCAGAATCGTCACGCTTTCGTTTACGAGCTGGTAGGCATCGCGGTCCGTGGTGTAAAGCAGGCAGGCGCCGCCACCTTCGACCTCGCGACAAGCCGCCGCGGCCATCAGGTCGTCCGCCTCGAAGCCGGCCCGCTTGCCGACCCCGAAACCGAAGGCCCGGCACAGGGCAGGGAACAGGTCGAGCTGCTGAACGATCTGGCGCTCGAAGATACGGCCTGTCTGATACGGCGGCCAAAGTTTGTTTCGATAGGTGTCGAAGCCGAGCGTATCCCAGGCGACAAACACGCCGCGGGGCTTTTCCTCTTCCCAGACCCGAAGGAGCATGCCGAAGAAACCAAGGAAGGCGTTGATGGGTTTGCCGTCGGCGCCAAGCACCGTTTTCGGCGTCGAGTGGTACGCGCGATGAGCCAGGTTGTCACCGTCTATGATGAGTAGGGGTTGTGGTGGCACGTCTCGGATAATGGCAGATGGCTTCGCTAAACCTTCGCAAGCCACCCGCTGAGAGCGGATCGGATCTCAATCTCCAGGTCCTTTCGGCTACGACCAGAGGACTTTTTGACCGCGTAGCTGTGATCCGCTCCTTCGATCCATTTTAAGGTCCAGGTGTCGGGATCGAGGTTGGCCGCAACTTTCGCCATGATCTCGGGCCCGCAGAAATCGTCTCGGGTCCCATTGATTTGGAGCGTGGGCGTTTTGATCGCTGGGAGATGGGTGTCACGCAGCTTTTCGGGCTGGCCGGGCGGATGGAGCGGGTAGCCGAAGAGAAGCAGGCCGTCGGCGATCCGGCCTTCCGACTCGATCATCGAAGCTACGCGGCCGCCCATCGAATGGCCGCCGATGATCAGGCGCTTTGGAGCCAATCGCTCGCGAACGCTGCCGATCACCGCCCGGTAGGTCTCCATGAGAACCGGCATTCTGTCGGGCATCGATTTGCCCAGCGCACGGTACAGGAAGTCGAACCGAACGACCGAAGCCCCGGGCTGGCGCGCGAGGCTGGCGAGCCATTCGAGAGTCTTGTGCTCCATGTGGCTGCCGGCGCCGTGGGCGAGGATCACGACGGTCTCTCGAGTTTCCTCGTCCGCCAAAAAAGGGATCTCGCCGCCGGAAAGTTGAACAATCCATCGCATCACGAAATGGCCCGTCCACGTTTCGAGACGTATGCCCGCCAGTTCCATCGATCGGGATCGTCGCATGGCCGTAAGGCGCTCGGAGCCTCTATACGCTCGGCCAACTCGCCAAGGAGGCCCTGAAACCCAGGACTCGAGACGAGTGACCAGTCCCCGAAGGGCCTCGTGGTGCTGCAGTTCGCGCAGGCCGCGCGAAGGTTGATCGGGCGGTTTCACCCGCTGCCCACGTTGTCCACCGTCGTTGCGGGTGCGCCGCAGGTTTCGCATTTTCCGTCCGTTCGTTTGAACACTTGCTTGATCGCGCTCGCTGGTGCAATGCTCACGCGCAACGGCCGGCCACCTTCCATCAGGTGCCAGAAGGTTTGGCCAAGCGCGACTTGCCCCTCCGGCTCGAGCAGGCTGCCCTGGGCCAGCGACCTTCGGAACCGGCGGACGAACGCGGAGACGCACTTGCAACGTTCGCTGCAGTATGGCGTGCGCTTCGAGTCCGTCGGCGTGCCACAGTTAGGACAGGTTCCCGGGCTGTTCTCGAGAGGGGCGACGTCGCGTCCGCCGTCCCTAATGCGTTCCAACAGAATCGATAGGACCCCACGGGCCTGCGCCTCGATGTCGCCGTCCGAAGGGAGCGATTCCGCCAAGCGGCTAAACGCATCATCTCGGGCAGCAATCGACATGCCCACATTTTGCCACCGTGATAGTCAGCAGCGATATATCGTCGAGGATGCAATTGGTACGCCGAGGTGGGAGCGCTTAAAACTTTTCTGCTCAAGAATGAACTGCCGAGCGGTCTTGGGGCCACTAATGCAAACTTGGCGGAGCGCAACGCCTCATTGTCGCTTCCGACTCCTTTCGAGCCGCTTTCGACCATGCTACAGTAGTTTGAGAGCGACAGGGCAGAGCGTTGCAGTCCTTGCGCCTCTCATGGTCCCGAGGTAAGATTCGTTGCGCCTTTGACCACCGGGCGATCGATCGCCCGG
>JACDEQ010000422.1 GCA_013816225.1 Armatimonadota bacterium
TTGTTCGACATGCCGGCAAGTGAATCTGACTCGCGGCGCTGACGCTAGTGCGATTACACCCACCGAGTCACAATGCCGCACCCGTTACCTCAGAGCCTGTGAACGGTTACCCTCAGAGCCTGTGAACGGTTACCGTCCGGCTCGTTGTCCACACCTTCGAAGAGTTCCAAAGAGGTAAGGATGTGCAGGAATTCCTTGATCAGGCGATCCTGAAAGTCATGGGCGAGCGTGACGTCGATGCGGTTCTTGGCCAGGTCGGTTGGGCAGTCGAAGTTTTGTACCGTCTCTTTGGAGACAAGGCTTTGATACCACGTGAGGAAAGACTGGAAGGGATTGCTCCACGGTTCTCTTTGCGGGCGCTCGAAGGGATCGCCGTAGGGTTGGCACGAAACAAGGGTGCAATTTTTGCCAATGAAAACCCCGACCAGTTCGTTCGAGAGAAAGTTGGCAAGTTCTGGATGCAGCCGGAAGTCGTAGAAATGAGCGCGCCAGGGCTCCGTGGCACGGTCAGGCTGCAGAGGAGTGTCAAGTTTGGTTCGCAGTGGTTCAATCCGAATGCCTGACATCGATCGATATTTCGAAGAGATCGATAACGCACGCATTCGCCGGGCAAGGGAATTGTCAGAGATCAAACGCAAATTTAGCGCAGATAAGAGTCCGGCCCCTGCAGGCGTGAACACAAAGGCCACTGTCGTCCTGACCTATGCGAACTGGGAGGGCTTTTACAACGAATGTGTTCGCTCCTACGTCCAGTTTCTGAAGGAGCGCGGCCCTGAAGGCGCGTTTGGATTGCCGCTTCGACACTTTCGATAGCACCATCATCGAAGCGAGGTCGAATCTCAATTTCGAATGCCTCTCGCAAAACTACTCCGTGATGAACTTCGACCTCACGTCAATTCAGAAGTTTCGGAACCGACTCGACAAGGAACTGGTCGGTTGGCGTCATGGTGTGGCGCATGGTGATCAGCCCGACCTTACCTCGCTAGACATCGCGGACCACGTGGATTTTACTGCTGAGCTGCTCATCGTGATCGCCGATCATTTCCAGTACGCAATGCTCGAGCGAATGTAGGCGGCCTACCCAGAAGGCACTTGCATAAACTAATTCGCCTGCGAAGGCTACTGAGGGACAGAAGCACGGTTTGATCTGGTGTGCGCATCGGGGCCATGACGTAGCCCTTGAATGGCCGCCCCGGGTCACAAGCCGAAATTCAAACTGGCCCACACAAAAATCAGCCTAATTCGGCAGCTAACCTGCGCATAAAGGCGATGCAAGCCTCGATCTGCGCGATCTCGATATATTCGTCGGGCTGATGCGCTTGGCCGATCGAGCCGGGACCGCAGACGACCGTCGGCACATTGGCCAATTGGAACTGGCCTGCTTCTGAGGCGAAAGACACGGCGATCGTGCGGTTCGATTGCGCGAGCTTTAGGGCCAAGGTCTCGGCACGCGAACCGCTTTCCGGCTTGAGGCCCGGAACCTCGACTTCCGTCACGGTTTCGATAAAGGCGTCCTTGGCGTGGCGCGTGAGTTTTGGCGTCGCGACACGGGCGGCGTAATCCTCAAGGCGCCGGAGCGCCAAATTTTGCGCGACATCGGGTAGAGCGCGAAACTCCCATCGGAAGGCGCAAAGCTTGGCGAGAATATTCCGCGCGGTTCCGCCCTGGATCGTGCCGACATGGACGGTGGACGCCGGAGGATCGAAGCGTCCGGACGGATCGCCGCTCGCCGCGAGCTCCCCGCCAAAGCGATAGAGTTCGGTGACGAGATTGCAAGCCGCCTCGACGGCGCTCGCGCCGAGACTTGGTTTGGAGGAATGCGCCTCATGGCCATGCACGACGGTGGAGTAACCCGCCACGCTTTTATGGGCATCAGCCACTTGCATCGAAGTGGGCTCGCCGACAAACACGGCGCCGGGGCGCGGCAGATCGGCGCCGAACCGCGCGATCGTGTCGAGCGGGCCGCGGCAGGTGATCTCCTCGTCGTAGCTCAAGAGAATATGGACCGGCGAGGCCAAGCGTGCCTGTTGGAATTCCGGAATCATGGCAAGACAAATTGCGTCAAAACCCTTCATGTCGCAGGCGCCGCGGCCATAAACGCGGTCCCCCTCGCGGCGCGACTTGAAAGGGTCACTTGTCCAGGTCTGGCCTTCCACGGGGACCACATCGGTGTGGCCGGACAAGACGATCCCGCCATCGGGGTTTGGGCCGATGCTCGCAAACAGCGCCGCCTTATCGCCAGCGGCATTGGGGATTTTCACATAGGCAACGCCGAGGGATTTGAGGTAATCCTCGACAAAGGCGACGAGGCCTAGGTTGGAT
>JACDEQ010000423.1 GCA_013816225.1 Armatimonadota bacterium
TTCACTCACCGCGGTCGGGTGCGAGATGCCAATCAGGATGTCATTGCAATCGATGAGCAAATACTGACCGGTGACCTGACCCGGCCATTGGCCGTGTCCGCGGACCCCCACGGCTGCGTCCTGCTTTTAGCAGATGGGATGGGCGGTCACGCTGAGGGAGCGCTTGCCAGCCGCTTAGTCGTCGAATTTCTGGTCGCCTCAAAAAGCCGACTTTTGGATCCCGCTAGTTGCGACGGCGTGCTTAAAGAGGCTCACCAAGTGCTGTTTGCAACTATGGACGCACGCGAGGAGGTGCGCGGCATGGGCTCGACCATCGTCGGTGTCGCCATGAGTCCAGACAGGCTAGTCGCTTTTAACGTCGGTGACAGCCGGTGTTATCTGCACAGCTCTGGACATTTGATACGTCTAAGCACGGATGATGTACCAGCCACTTTCCAAGGGGCATTCGGGGTCCGCAGGTCACACGCCCTCACGCAGTCGCTGGGAGGCTTTTGGCTTCCTCTTCCCATCGATCCCCATGTTGCGGTCGAACCGCCGCTTGCGAATGGCGAGACTTTGCTGCTCTGCAGCGATGGGCTGAGCGACATGGTCGCTGAGGATGAAATTAATGACGCCCTGCGAGCCAATTATCCTTTGCAGTGTGTTCGCAAGCTAACTACCAGAGCGTTCCAGGCCGGTGCGCGGGACAATTACTCCATAATCGTAGCTCGCTACGACGACCGTCCGAAACCCGAATAACCGGCTCCGAGGGATCACGCCTTCTCGCGCGACGTCCGAAGGGGCACACATGCGATGCTATTAAATCCTGTAGCTCGTTTCATTATTCCGCTTCCGCGGGCGCCCTGTGGCGCCGCTAATAGATTTTGTACTCGCGATGCTGTCTGGCACTTTGCGAACAATATGGGTTCGCTTCAAAGTCCGACATAGTCGCCGATGGCGATCTGAAGCCGCAACGAAAGTCTCGCCCGTCCGACGCGAAAGGCGACGCACTGTGTAGCGGGCTTCCGACTGGTGACCGTTCATGGCCATTACCGTTCATGCGCGGTCGACAGAAACTTTGAAGAGTTCAAATAGTCGCGGGTCACCCGGTCGACGGTGCACATCATACCGGTGATGAATCCAAGGCCAACAAATGCATGTTGCAGTTTCTGGGTCATAAGGATGGGGGACAGAAATGGCTCCGATCCAACCGAAAGAACTGCAAGGATGCGACGACGCGAAATCATCCACGCGCGAACGCCAGTCAAGAAGGGTTTCAAGTACGCGTTCGCGATCCTCTTCGGTGTCACAGAAAAAATCGAGCTCGGTTTGAGAAGGTATGATGATTGTTGGCCAAGTCAGGCCGGTAGTGAACGGGTCGGCAACAGGAATTAAGCGATTAGCGAAAAAACAGTTACCCATGAAATTGATGGTCTCTTGCGGCAAGGTTGGGAAACCTGACACTTCAAGCGCCTCGTCCACCGTGGCAACGGGTCTGGCGCCGCGCATGAAAAAGCAGGAATTGTCACCCACGACCGCACTAGTAGCGTCGAATAAATGAGCTTCTTGGGTGAGTACGAGTTGTTGTTTGAGCCGTTGTTGCGACCAGGCAAAGCAATCGACTTGTACGCGAGGGTCGAACATAGACATTGGTCCTCCAATCGAGGAACCACCGTGGCTCCTCTTCTGTGAGGAACCCAAGGCCATGGTCGGCGAGGCGTCTCACCTTAAGATATAGAGTTTTGGAGGGCCTACTTCGTTTGCGTTCATTGCAGATCCCCATGCAATTACGGTATACTTCTACATCTAGTAGCGCGGACCACCCGAATTCGATATGTGGGAGCCGAAACTGTAAACCGTTAGAGGGCTGACACACAAATCAATGCGGTTACCTTTTGGATGAGCGAGCCGAGTAGCGGCGTCGGAGGCTTCTCGCAGCCTTGATGGAAACTGAGACAAGGCCGAGGCAACGCCGTCCAACAGATCGATTGTGAATTCCCTCTTGTCTCTCCAGGCCGACTAGGTAGGTCGAGTCTACCGCCGGATCCGCGGCAAGCTTGGCTGGAGCGGCGGATCGGTTGGTAAATCCCGCCTCTTGCGTCGAAATGATCGAAGCCAATTAGCATCTCTTATGACTTCTGCATGGGCGTGCTGTGAGACAGATGGGCTCAACCGTCGTGGGCGCAGTTCTCAGAAGTCAGCAGCTGTTCATCTTCAATGTCGGCGACAGCCGCTGCTACCTCTTCAGCGCAGGCCAACTGGTGCAGCTCAGCTACGACGATGTGCCCGAACACGAGAACGACCGCCCCGGTCCCCGCCGGTCTCATGCCCTCACTCAGGCAC
>JACDEQ010000115.1 GCA_013816225.1 Armatimonadota bacterium
GGCCTATAGAGGCCCATAAAGAAAGAAGCCCGACCCCGCGGAGGGGGCAGGCTTCACTTCTCTTAGCTGTTAGCTAAAGGTTATTAGCTTCTGCGGCGGCGAGCAGCGAGAGCTGCAAGGCCGATGCCGAGGGCGACCAAAGTCGCGGGCTCGGGAACCGCTTCACCATCGACACCATAGGAGACGTCCCAGGGGCCAGGGCCCACGAGGTTCTCCCAGTTCGTGTAGGTGAAACCAAAGAAGGCGCTGTTAAGGAACGTGTTGCCGTTCCCGATTGGCGATCCGATACTGTTAGCGCCCGACGTGGTCGAGACGAACGCTCTAGCGCCGAGAAGATCTCCAACGTTGACGCCCACGAAGTAGGTGCCGGGAGCGAGAGCCGTGGCGAGGCCGCTGATACGCAGTTCGTACTCGTCGAAGCCAAAACCGCTTCGCCCGGTGGCAGTCTGCGTGATCGCGCCCGAGCCGCTGGCTTCGAGAATGCCGCCGCTGCCTTCAGAGATGCCGCTGCGGATCTCCCAGTTCATGACGCCGATCGTGGCGTTGGTGAGGCAGTTTGCGTAGATGTCCGAAACCAACAACCCAGCACCGGTGACATCGAAGTCGTCGTAGGTGTATGCGTCGAAGTCGACGGCAAAACCGTTGCGGTCGTCGAAGTCGCCACCGTAAAACTGTGCGAACGAGGTGCCCGCAAGACAGAAAAGAGTGGCGCCAACCACTGCTAATCGATTGAATTTCATCTGTATTCTCTCCTTCCCAAATATAGGAATTGAATTTTTGGGGGTCGTAGGCCTAAACCCTTAGCCCCCCTTTTTTACTTACCGCTACGTTTTACACCAACTTTGGTGGCCCGCGCAACGCTTATTACTGTTAAATTGGGGAAACTAGTATAAGTGCTAGTAGCCCGGTTTCGGCCCCATTTGGGTGATTAACGCCTCCGGCCGGTGGCGTCCGCTTGCCTATGCGCCGATGTCTGGCTAGCGGTTTCGCCCCCAGGGGCCGGGAAACGTTGCGGGTGCTCAGCCAGCGAGCCCTGTAGTGCGCAATCTGCCCAAGGTCGGCCCCGTCGTAGTTCGACGCCTGCGGCGTCTTCGTGTCCGTCGCCAGGTACTTGCACTGCGAAAATCGACAGGCTGCGCGCCAACGATCTTCACCCATATCTCGGCGCCGCTAACCCCGGCGCGCTTTGCTTTGCTCGTGTCGACCTGCAGCACGGGCTTCGACGTGAGCGGGCCGACGTGCGTCGGAATCGTATTTCGGATCGTGATGCCGAAGTCCGCACGCTCCGGGTCGTCTACCGCCGAGCTCGCCTGCAGTCTCCCGGACAACCGTGCGAATCTCGGCTTCGTAAAGATTTCGCGAGGTGACCTTGGCCTGCCTGGGCGCCTCCGAAGCCTGCTGGGCCGCTGTGGGCGGGGTATTTCACGTTCCAGTCGATCGTTCTCGCGTTAATCGGGCCGACAGTCAGCGCCGTCTCGCCATAATTCGTCGGTTTCGCTACGAGCTTTGTGGTCAGAGTAGCGGCCCAAATGTCGAATGCCGCAAAGGGGGCATCCGCCGCCTCCCAGGAGCCACTCGATCCCCCTCTTCCCGGAGGCCTTCCCTCCAAGGAGGGCCTCCTCATGCCCGGTTCAGGTCCAAGCCCGACCGCCGGATATGTTGCGAGTACCATTATGGAAGGAGGAAGGGGGACGGCGTCGAACAGAATGTTGTAAACTGGCGACACTGCCAGGGCAGAATCTGAAAAGAAGGAGAAAGAGATGAAGTCAATCAGACAGTTAGTCATTCTTAGCGCTTTGACTCCGCTGGTGGCGTCGGCGCAGGTCACCCCGATCGGCGAGTTTACCGGTGCTATGTCCGACTCGTACGAGACGCAGCCGAGGTTCCAATTCTTGAGTTCGTATGACATTCTCGGCGACGGGAGCACAGTAGACCAGGTTGGCGCCGGGCAGGGTCTGCACATTACGACCGGCTGGGGATTTTTCAGCACGATCTTCCCGCACAGCGGCGAAGTCTTCATGGGTGGCGCCGGCGTCAACTATGAGTTCAACTTTGCGAGCCCGGTCGTTCAATTCGGCGGGTGGTTCGGTACGAATGCGGACGCACCTGACGCAACGGCAACTTTCTACGATGCGGGCGGCGCTCAGGTGGGCGACCCGCTCGTCGTCAGCGCGCCTATGGGCCAATGGGCTTGGAACGGCTGGGAGTACGCCGATGGTCTCTCGCGCATCGTGATCATCGCCAACAATCAATTCAATGGCTTTATCATGAGCGATGATATCCAGGCGAATCCGGTCCCCGAGCCGGGCGCGATCTTGGCTCTGGTGGTCGGTCTTGGCGGTCTCGCGATTCGCCGCCGGCGGTAATGCCGCGCGAACATTTCGCTTGTCGCCGCGCGTGGTTTGAAGCGCGGCGACAGGTGGTTCCATCGGGAAACGCAGTGACCGTTGGCGTTTGGCGTTCGTAGGCCGAAGGAATGACCTCGTTAGCTCATATATCGGGCTCGTTGGGTGAAGGAACTGGCCCTACTCCCCTACCGAGTAATCGTCCGTCGAATAGAACTCCGAAAAGAACAACTGCTGAGCCGCTGAGCGGACTACAATGGGCGCATGAGTGCTAAAGAAGTCGCGGAAGGGCTCGTCGCCCTTTGCTCAGAAGGGAAGTTCGACGAGGCCGCTTTCAAGTATTAGGCAGACGACATCGTGAGCGTGGAGGCCGAAGGGGCGGATCGCGAAACGCGCGGGATGGATGCGATCAAGGCGAAGATGGACTGGTGGAACAATACTTTCGACCTCCACGGCCAAAAGATCGAAGGGCCGTGGGTGAACGAGCCGCAGTTCCTCATAAAGCTAGAGGCCGACATTACGAAGAAGGCGACCGGCGAACGGCAAACCATGAGCGAGCACTGCCTCTACACGGTCGAGAATGGCAAGATCGTCCACGAGCGATTCTTCTGATGAAGTACGAAATCAAGACGGTGAAGCGGGTGATCGACGAGGCCCGCAAAGCCCAATCGTAAATGCCATTGTCCGGGTGGACGGTCGACTACGGAGACGGGCCGAGGCCCGTCACCCTGCCTCACGTTTGGGGTGAGGACGTCGACTTGCGGTGGGAGGGCCCGGCGGTCTACCGCATCGTCCTGAAACCGGGTTTAGGTCATCTGGTCTTTCATGGCGTGAGCGTGCACGCAAGGGTCTTCGTCGGGGACGAACTGCGAGCCGAGCACCTGGGGATCTGGGACGCGTTCGCGGTTCCCGTGGTTGCCGAGGAGCCCGTCGAGGTTCGGGTGGAAGTTATCAAGAACGGCGGTTTGCGGTTTCCCGTGAGCAGCACGGCGTCGGGGTTTCTACCGTACGTGTTCGGAACCTTCGGAGGAATTTACAAGGCCGTGGAGTGGGTTGCGGACGCGCCGCTGCCCCGGCCCGCAGCCCCGGTGAGGACGGCGGTCAAGGGCCCGAATCTGTTCGTCGATGGAAAGCCGACTTTCGTTCGCGGTTTGCTTCATTGGGGATGGTATCCCGATCTGCGGCATCCCAACCCGAGCCGCGAACGGTGCCTTGCCGAAGCGAAGACAGCTAGGGAGATGGGCTTCAACCTGGTGAAGTTCTGCCTCTGGGTCCCACCTCCCGAGTACCTCGACGTTCTCGAAGAGCTTGGAATGTTCGCTTGGCTCGAGCTTCCCGTTTGGAACCCTGGCTCTCGCCCTGAAGACGTGGCACAAATCAGCGCGGAGATCGAGCGGATTGTGCTGCAGTACCGCCACCACCGCTCCATCATCCTGTGGACGATCGGTTGCGAGTTGGGCTCGCAGATGTCGCGCTCGGATCGAGCAGCCCTGTTCGGCAAAGTCAAAGAGCTCACCGGTGGCGCGTGGGTGAAGGACAGCTCTGGTGGCGCCGAGATGTACGGCGGCGATCCGGTCGAGTTCGGCGATTTCGAGGACTTCCATCCTTATTGCGACCTGGCGCACTTTCCGGCTGTCCTCGACGCTTTAGATCCGGGCCCTCGGGCCGGCAAGCTCGTGCTGTTCGGCGAGTGCAACGATTTCGACGCGCACCGGGACTTGAATCGCATCGCTGCCGAGAAGCCGCACTGGGCCAGTGCAGATCCCGCACTGAACGACAAGGGTGTGCGCTGGCAGAACGACTTGCCGGATGTTGTCGAAAGGTTTCCCATGGATGAGGAGCGACATCAGAAGCTCATGGAGAGCAGCATGGGCATGAAGCTGTTTGTCCACCGGACCTTCCAGGAATGGGTTCGCTCGCGAGGCTGTTTCGCGGGAAGCGTGATTACCGGCTGGGCGGATACGCCGATTTCGAGCAGCGGCTGGTTTGACGACTGGGGCGAGCCGAGATTTGCCTGGGACGAAACTCGAGGGTTTATGGGCCCGAACGCGCTGTTCCTCATCCCTTCGAGGCGGTTCCCGTGGATCGCAGGCGGCAACCGTGCCAGCGCTCACGACCCGTGGCACCATTTCTCCGGGCCGGGAGCGTTGCGCGTGGGGCTTCATTCGGAAGGAGGGTTGCGCGGGGAAGTTCGCTGGTGCATGGAGCTGGCCGGAGCCGTCGCTGCCGAAGGCGAAATGGAGTTCGAGGCCACCCCTCTTGTGCCTTGCAGTATTGCCGATATTTATTGGGACTGCGCCGAGACGGCTTGCGGGGTTTTGAAAGTCGAAGTTTGGGCAGGCAGCGAGAGGACTACTGCCGGTTCTTGGCCAATCACCCTGGTCTCCGGAGAACTGGATACGACAGGCTGGAGCCTGGTGGACAATCGCGGTTTACTCGACGGAATGCCGTTTGCAGGAGGGCCTAACGTGGTGGCTACGGAGCTGCCCGACGACTGGGAGAAAGTGATCGAGGGCGGCTCTCGCATCATCGCGTTCGTCACGGAGGGACTGGCACGGCCGGCATTTCGTGAGGCGGCTTACGAGTTTCCTGACCCTGACTTCGATGCGTTGCTCGGCGGGCGGTGGCCGACACTGCTGATGACGATGGGAGATCGGGCTCTAAGCCCGGGCAGTTTGCCGGAGGACGCAGAGCCGCTGATGCTCCGGATCGATACCCGGACCTACGAAGAGCGCCCGGTCGCGGTTAGGATTCGGCGCGGAGAAGGAGAGCTGATAGTGACGACACTGCGCCCTTACGGCGGTTTCGGATGTCAGCCGCCGAGCTTGGCTTCCAATCCTGCCGGCATGTACCTGTTGCGCGGCCTCTTGAGAGCATGGTCTTAGCTGGAGGTCGAGCGCCCTCGCGAGACCCGCTCCGCGTGTGCCCCAAAGATTGGATAACGAACTCTATGTCCAGGATCACTTCGCGTCCAATCTCAGGGACACCCATTCCGAGCGACTGCTAATTCGCTAGCCGCACAAGTCCGAATCGCCCTTGGGAAGCGGCTCCGCTCTCCACTGGCTCTGGATCTCATCGATCGTTGAGGCCAACTTGTTGTTCGCGGCCCAAAAGTCGATCGCTTCGAGTCGCCTATCGGCCGCAAATGCTCCTGATAAATCTCTTGCACCGTGTCGGCGTCCAAAACATAGCGAAATGTCCCTTTTAGACTCCCTCCACACAGGGTTTGCTGTGTTCGTTGCTGTTCTTGTTGTGGTGTTTGTTCACTCCCGTAGCCATTGCGGTTCAATGCTTCACTCTGTCCAACGGTAGCATAGGTGCCCCTTGAATGGCCCAGGCAATGAAAGCTGAGCGGCGGGGGGCCGGCCGCAAGCATGGTTGCTTGGCGAGCCGAGGCGTCATCTTGTCCTCCCTCGTGCTCGCAATCGATTCACGTTCAGTCGGCCAGAGTCCACTTCACTTGATCGACCCGCGCAAACCAAGGGTAGATGAAAACCGGCCCCTGCGCTTTGTAGGCAACCCTCGATCGCAGTTCCAGGTTGGGGCCGATGAATCGCTCCGGGTTCGACGTTACGACGACAGTGGTCCGCCAATCGGACGTCGACGCCGTGCTGGTGCTCAGCGTTTCGTAGGCTTGCGTGTCGAAGTTGTAAAGGGCGATCCTCTGCTCGATATTCGACACGCTGCAATGCGCCTCCACCGAAAACTCGAGCCTGGATGGCGTGGCGTTAGGCGAGGTCGCGTTCACAATCAACTGAATCGGCGGTTCTTGCGAGGAAAAGACCACACCCGGCCTCATGACAAGCCGATGGTCGTCGCTCGCGAGCAGGCTATTCAGATTTCCGCTGATGACCGAACCGCGGAACACGGTAAATGACGATGGCGCAAGTGTGGCTGCCTGGACGTATTTGATAGTTGCATAGTCGTAGTCTGTCCGCGCGCCTTGGGAGCCGCCCGTGACGTAAACGTTCCCCGCTCCGTCCACGGCCAGCGCGTAGGCAGCGTCAATATCGTTGCCTGGGCCGTTGTAGCGAGCTACCCACAACTGGTTGCCGTTGGAATCGTACTTGATCGTTGCGTAGTCGGTGGCGGTTCCCACGCCGTAGGAGCCGCCCGTGACGTAAACGTTTCCCACTCCGTCCACGGCCAGCGCGTAGGCAGCGTCATAATCGTTCCATGGGCCGTTGTAGCGAGCGACCCACAACTGATTGCCGTTGGAATCGTATTTGATCGTTGCGTAGTCCTCACGGGTTGCGTCGCTCCAGGAATAGCCCGTGACGTAAACGTTCCCCGCTCCGTCCACGGCCAGGGCGCGGGCCTCGTCCCAACGGCTTCCTGGGCCGTTGTAGCGAGCAGCCCACAGCTGATTGCCGTTGGAGTCGTACTTAATAGTGGCG
>JACDEQ010000424.1 GCA_013816225.1 Armatimonadota bacterium
GTGCGACGGATCGCCGAGGATGGCTACGTCCCCTGTGCCTTGCAGAGCAACTTCCGAGGGCAGGAGCGTCTGCGCACTTTGCGGCAACAGGCCGGCAGCGGCAGGAGGTGAAAGCCACTTCCCTTCCTTCGTGATCGCTATAGGCAGGACATCATACTTCTTGCGGTCGATTGCTTCGATTACTGCACCGGCCGAGCGGATCGAGATTTCATGTTCGCCGGACCGGCCACCGAAGATGAGTCCGACGCGGAGTTTTTTCGCCAAGTGTCTGCTCCGGTTAAAGAATAGTTTTTCCGAGGGCCGAAAGGATCAGCTCCACACCGAGCTCGGCCGTCTTGTTGTTTACGTCAAGCGCCGTATTGATCTCAACGACCTCAAGTGAACGCATTCCGCCCGCTTCAGCAATCTTTTCCATTGCCAGGTGAGATTCGCGATAGGTAAGTCCGCCGCGCACGAGCGTTCCTGAGCCGGGCGCGTCGCCAGGATCCAGCGCGTCGACATCGAAGGTGACGGCATAACCGCCTGACGCCTTTGACGCGATGGCGATTGCCTCGTCCATGCACGGGCCCATGCCGCGCTCGTCGATCTCTCTCATGGTGAAGAAACGCATGCCCAGCTTGCGAATCAATTCGCGCTCGCCTCGATCGATGTCGCGAGCGCCGACGTGCGCGCAGAATCCGGGATCAAGCTTGGGCGCAAAGCCTGCGACGTTTGTAAGTGCCGGCGCTCCGTAACCAAGAAGCGCGGAGAGTGGCATGCCGTGAATGTTGCCCGACGGTGTTGTCTCCGGCAGATTCATGTCAGCGTGAGCGTCAAACCAAATCAAACCCAGAGTTTCATTTCGTTCACGGTAATAGGAAGCAACGCCGGCAATGGAACCAACCGCGATCGAGTGATCTCCGCCAAGAATTATCGGCAAGTCCCCAGCCGTCATGATTCCATGAACTTCGACAGCAAGTTGTTCGCAGGCCGCGCTGATTTCTTTCAGATACTTAAGCTTGTCGTTTGGATCCGGACGATTATGCGGCCGCTCGAGTCGCAGGTCGCCAGCTTCTCGAACCTTATAACCGAGTTCAGCAATCCTCTCGTTGAGGCCGGCCACGCGCAATGCGGCGGGGCCCATATCTACTCCGGCCATGCTGGCGCCGTAGCCAAGCGGCACACCGAGAATGCTGACCGCGCGGCCGGGCTTCAAGTCGGTCGTTTTCGGCGGGAGCGATTGCTCGGTGGAGACGTTATCCATGAGGTTCTACCTTAACTTGACTAAAGCCTTCAGCCCCCGAGATTGATATTGAAGCCGCTGCCGCCGCCGCTTCCCTGCGACGGAAAGAAAGGTTTCAGCAAGCCGGCGAGTGCCGCGAGGTTGCGCGTTTGAATCAATAGCTCTCCCGGCCCGGAAAATTCCGCGACGATGCCTTCACCGCTCATCATGCTGCGGAAAAAACCGGCCGCAGCCTTACGCAGAGTGTACTGTGTGGTCCCCTCCCAGGCTACGAGGTGGCCCGTGTCGACCACGTAACGCTCGCCCGGGCCCAATCGTTTTCGGTGGATCGCGCCGAAGGATGAAACGAGTAATAGTCCCTGACCCTGGACCAGCAGGACAAACAAGCCCTCGCCGCCAAAGAAGGACTTGGCGCCGCCCCACTTGGTATCGACATTCAGACTGGAGTCGCCCGCGAGATAAGAACTCGATTGCACGAAGAACGACTGATTACTCATCTCAATTGCAGCAATATCACCCGGAGCACCGGGCGCAAAAGTAACTTCGCCAGGTCCGCCGCGAGCCGTGAAGGTGGAGACAAATGCCGACTCGCCTCCCGCAGCTCGTTTGATCGCGCCGAAGAGGCCGCCCTTCATTTGTGACTGCAACTCGATGTTCGCCGACATCGACACCATAGCGCCGGCCTCGGCCTGAATCGACTGCTCTGCCTGGAGCTTGATGACCGCGAGAGAGAATGAAGGCTGATGTAGGATTTCATAGTTGTAACCGCGACCCTGTCCGCGCGAGTCTTCATCGATATGAATTCCCTGTGCGGCTCCGTAGCCACCGGACGGTGGTGGCGGACTTGCGGGTGCGCTTGCCGCGTCCACTCGATAGCCGCACGCTCCACAAAAACTCGCGCCAGGTAACATCTGAGCGCCGCACTTGGGACAGTTCATAGGATCACTCCTGGGGATTTGTGTTTGATGATCGAGACTGCCTCTTCAGGTGTTGATGCGAAATCCAGGAATGCCACATCATCATCACTGACGGCAAGGTGAGTTTTCCATGCGTCGACAATTGGCGGCCATCAGTCTCCGAGCAGATCAAGCG
>JACDEQ010000425.1 GCA_013816225.1 Armatimonadota bacterium
GGCTGTGTAGGTAGCCCGTTTTTCGTTGCAACCCAGGGGCGCTAAGCGTTTAATGTCGTTCATGCCCGCTCCCCTCATGAACACCGGTAACAAGCTGCTCGTCGCCGTGCTTATCAGTGCCATAGGCCTGGGTGCGTGGTGGAAGTCGAAGCAGTCCGTCCGCGAGATCCCAGAGATCGACCTAGCCCTTAAGCAAGCGAAGAATTCAATGACTGCCATATGTCAATCGACGCAACCCCTTGTGAACCAGCTGCATGCGGAGAATAGTGGACAACATTTGTCGCTCACTTGAAATGTGCATCGAAAATGTTGGCGGTTTCGCATAAGTCAGCTGCAGATCAAGGGTTGCGGAGTGCTTCTCATAATCTTCGCTTGTTTAAGGTCTAGCCAAAGTGGCCAGATTTCGTTAAACCCAAAAAAGCAATGTCAGTGGACTACTGTAGAATCTGGCGTCAGCACATCCCGGCAGCTCTCTTTGACATTTAGTTCGATTGCCTCGCCTCGACGCATTGCTTCGCTTCTGGTCACTGGGCAGGCGCTTTCGCACTGACTTCTCCCCGCGCGTTCCAACATCCGATCCATTTGCGTGAGGTGGTTTCAGCGTGTGCAAAAGGCTACGTACGGTTCGCCGGTGCTGCTTCGCTCCTGGCCGGTGCCGGCCCTTCGGGCTAGGCGGTAGCTGTCGGCGTCCCAGATTTGGCGATCCCGCAAAGCTTCGGTGTGTCGGACCGAAGCACTAATGCAAGAGACAAGACGTCGGCGCTACTCGGTCTCAACCGTCTCAACCTCCCCGGGCGATCGTTTATGGACGCGATCTGCGATTCTGCGAGAAGGGAATATCGCTTGGGTCGATTCCGTCATTTGGCGATTGGCTCGAACAGCGGCGCCGGGATCGAGCCCCGTTCCGAAACCGGAAAATGTGGCGGGATGCTTGTTCTTTCGAAGCCGCCGATCGGTAGGAGCGGTCCCCGAGGCCGATGAGTGAGTGTTGGGCCAATTCTGGCCAGGACGCTTTCTCCGGCGCCGACACCCGGGGGCGACGTTCGCCAGGGCTTCGACGAGTTCACGACGCGTCGTCCTTCCTCGAAAAGGGCCGCCATTGCAGCCGGCTTAAACTCTGAGCTCGACGTCGGGGTTGGAAAATCGGATGGAATCGCCGACACGTAGTAATCCATG
This sequence comes from Armatimonadota bacterium, assembly GCA_013816225.1. Lineage (GTDB taxonomy): Bacteria > Armatimonadota > Fimbriimonadia > Fimbriimonadales > ATM1 > JACDEQ01. The sequence goes on from JACDEQ010000425.1 coordinate 1,177, forward strand.
CCTGTCAACAAGCAGACCATATAGAGTCGTTGGAGGTCGCCGCGAGTTTGCGCGTAGATCAGGGTGGATATACTGGTAGCCGCGTGAGAAAGGCACCAGGGTCGACCTACGGCGGGATCTGCGTAAAGCTTGCCGGCCACGATCACGTACACTTTGGCTCCCGCCAGATCCCGGGCGGCGACGTTCGATCGTTGTTCAGGCGGAATGTGGGGAGGTTGGAAGAAGAGAGCTTGCGAGACCCCGCCATCGACGTGACACTCGGTGTGCTGGATCCCATCAATGGTGACTTCGATCTTGGACGAAGGAAAGAACCCCGGCGCTGCCGACGATCCAAGGAGGATCTTGATGATGAGATTCCGATCCTGCGGACCATTTCGAGCAGCGATCGCACCGATGTCCCAGACCACGAACTGTTTCCCCTCGGCTTCGGTCGTGCCGATATAAAGTCGGCGCCCCGCACGGTGCGCTTCGGCGAGATCTTGCATCGCCGCGACCGTGAGGAAGCCGTCGATCTCCGCAGCCAACGGGGCGGTATCCATGAGCGCGTCGCTCAACAGACCCCAGAACAGTTTTCGCTTGTAAAGGTGTTTGCTTTCCCGCGTGGTATAGAATCTCTTCATCGTTGCGTCGTACTTCGGTCCGAGGAAGACAAACGGAGCGAGCAAAGCGCCCGTGCTGACCCCAGTGACGACGTCGAAGTTTGGCCGATCACCCTGTTCCGACCAGCCAACCAAGACTCCCGCCGAATACGCGCCGAACGAGCCGCCGCCTGAGAGGCAGAGAATGTTGCGGTTGGGTCGCGTGGTCGCCACCCCGCCTTCCGTCACGGACTGCTCTTCCAATTTTTGCTGTCGGTCTTTGCGGAACCGCTCGGCAGCCGCAACGAGTTCACCGGCGGGGTTAAGCGCCTCGGATTCTTCTTGAGCGGTCGGATCGATCAGATCGCGCGTGTTGAATCCCGCGGCGGCAGGTGACGAGAATGAGGTCGAGCGGCATCCGAAGGACATGGCCGCCAACAGGCTGACGCTTGCGACAGTCAGAATCGACGTAATGAACTGCCACCGCATGGTGTTCTCCATTTCCGTCTGATCCCGGCGATCATGACAATGAACGACGCAAGCCCGGGGCTCTGGGGGCC
>JACDEQ010000116.1 GCA_013816225.1 Armatimonadota bacterium
GTCGAAGTGCGGGTGAGCGTTTTCGTCGGTCGGCCCGCCGTGCGTCGCCCACCGGCTGTGCGCGATCGCAATGTGTGCCTGTGGCTTCTCCCTTTCCAGGAGTTCCCTAAGGTTGGCAAGCTTGCCCGCCCGCTTGAGGATGCCGATACCGTTTTCGGACTTGAAAGCGACGCCGGCGCTGTCGTATCCGCGATACTCGAGGCGCGTAATTTGGTCGAATACAATCTCGACTGCCTCTCTCGGGCCGACATAACCGGCGATACCACACATTTATTTATGATTATGACTGGTGCGGGTAGCGCAGCCATGGCGCCAAATGCAAAGAAGGGCCGTGTTGCTCTCATCGTTTCCTCCTTTTCTATGCCTCCGACGGCATAAACCGAGCAACAAACAGAACGAACGGCGCGTTCCGCGGACGTTAGCCGATCGAATCGACGCGCACGCATAGGGCCGTGCAGTTGTCGCTGCCGCCATCGACAAGCGCCGCGGCCACAAGCTTCCAAACCGCCTCGCCAGGGGCGAATCGGGTCAGCATGCCTGCTATTTGTGGGTCCGGCACATGGTTGGTGAGGCCGTCGGAGCAAAGGAGAAAAATGTCCCCCTCGCGCAAGTCGTGGACAGCGATGTGGGGTTCGGCGCGATCCTCCACCCCGATCGCCCTCGTCAAAACGTGGGCGTACGGGCTTCTTTCGGCCTCCTGACGCGTCATAAATCCTTGCCGCACCTGCTCTTCCACAAAGGAATGCTCTTCGGTGATCTGCTCAAGAACACCGTCGCGAAGCCGATAGCCCCGCGAATCGCCCACCTGCACGCTGATCGCCCGGTCTTGGCAAAGAATTACGCAACTTAGCGTCGTGCCCATGCCCTTCCTGCCCGGCACCGACCGGCCCACGTCGAGCACGAACCGATTCGCGGCTTCGACCGCCGCTCGTGCGGCAATGACCGGGTCGGGTGAAGAGTGGTGCAGGTACACGTCGATGAAAGTCTTGCAGGTGAGTTCGCTGGCGATTTGGCCCGCCGCATGGCCACCCATGCCGTCGCAAACGATGAAGACGCTGCCGCGCGCCGCGAGCATGTTATCAGATTCGGGAATATAGAACTCGAGTTTGTCCTCGTTGTTCTCGCGCACGCGCCCCAGGTCGGTCTTGCAGGCGACGGACACTTTCGGAACGACCCTCAACTCCGGCCAATCGACGACCAGGTCACCCGCCGCGAACTCGGCTGTGGTTTCCTCAGGCATTTTCGATTCTCACCGTCGTCTGGCCGATCACGATCTCGTCGTCCTGCGAGATTTGCACCCGCTCATTGGCGCCCATCTTGGCACCGTTCAGGAATGTGCCGTTTGTGCTGCCGAGGTCGGTGAAGTAGATCCCCCCCTCGACCTCGATCTTGCCGTGCGACCCCGAAGCGTAAGGATCGGTGAGCACGAAATCATTGTCCGGGCGTCTGCCCAACGTGTTCTCGCCGCTCTTCAGCGGATGCCGCTCTTCGCCTACAACCAAGAAGGCCGCAGGCTGCTCCACGGCGGGCGGCGTTTCCAAGGCCTGCGTCTGCCGTGAGGCTCCGGTCTGCGTCGCCTGCGCTTCGCCGGGGACGCTCAAAGTGAGTTCGACTCCCCCGAACTGGACTTTTCCGCCTGTCGCGAGTGGCGCCGACTGTTCGGGTTCCAAAAGCTGCCCTGCAACGGTTGTGCCGTTGGTGCTGCCCAAGTCTTTCACCGTCACCTCGTCGCCATCGACGTGTACTTCGGCGTGCTTGCGGCTGACGCGCGAATCTGCGATCAGGATGTCCCCCTCTCGCCCCACGATGTTCGCTCCCGGCCTCAGGAAGTGCTCCCGCCCGTTCTCGTCGACAAGGCCGGGCCGCCGAACGGCAGGCGAAGCGAACGCGTCCTCGGGCAGCGCGCTCTCGAAGATCAGGCCACATTCGATGCAGAACCCCTCGCCCGCCGGGTTGAAGGTCTTGCACACGGGGCACTGCACCGGCTGGATGGTCTGGGTGACGTTGAGGCTCGGCGCGGCGGTCATCTGGGTCCGATTCGGGTCGACGCTCAGCGATTGAGTGGCGTTTGGGTCCACGGGCTCATTATAGTCCAGGTGGGCCCAATCTCACTACCCCAGCCTGCAATGCGCCCTTTTGCCTTGGTCGACGAGCTGTTCGGGGGCGTGGCGGGGCATCGAGAACTGCCTCCCAGATCGAGTGCTGCCATGCCAAACTTATCTCATGGCTTCCGCCCGCGAATTCGTCAAGGCTCGCCTCGCGATGACTCGCCAGGACCTGGATCAGGTGCTGGCTCACCTTACCGATGTCGAGCCGCGGTGGGTGCCCGGGGAGGGTATGAAGACGATTGGCGATCAGCTCCTGGAGATTGCGAACAAGGATATCGAGATCGTCGGCTGGCTCCGCAACGGCGAGTGGCCGGATGACGAGACTGACCCGTTCAACGCCGAGACCTCGACGCTGGTTGAGAAGAAGGCGGGTCTCGAATCGACTCGCGCGGCTACGCTCGAGTACATCGATTCCCTCGACGAGGAGCAGTTAGAGGAGACACTCTCACTGCCGGAGCCCTGGTGGGAAGCTTTGCGGCTGCTGGATGTCCTCGAAGCGAGATGCTCCGCAATATCTCGGCTCACGAGTGGTATCACACTGGCCAGCTTATCGTGTACGTCTGGATGCGCGGGGACAATCCATACGAGTGGACCTAGCTAGACCGGCAGGCGGGTGGCCTTTAGGGGTACCCATGCAACAACTCGTATACACGATGCACCATGACGCCAGAGGAACAGGCATGGCGGCAAGAGATGGTGTCGGTGAGCGAGTCGGTGCGGAATCTCCGCTCGATCAACTTGCGATCTTGACAGCGCTTGCGTGCTCTTGGTGGAGATGAGTGGGATTCGAACCCCCGCGTTCCCGATCCGATCGGGACGCTCTCCTTATTCCCCAATCAGCCGACGGATATCGACTGCGCTCTTCCAGGATTTGACTTTTCACTCACGCCTCGCCGCCAGCGATCTGGAGGAGTAAGGCTCGTAGTAAACGAGCGTCCAAGGACGGTGTGGCTTGGTCGATCTAAGTAGGCCGAGGTTATGTTCATATGACCGTTGCGAGAGATCTTCAGTGTGCCCGACGGCCGACGCCCAGAGTGCGATGCCCGAAATTGGTGGATTTGAAGAGGACTCAGTCGCGGTTTTGCCTCACTCGTAAGTTCAAAATGGAGGCAGAATCGACCCCTGCAAGTCTCAAGTTGCAGAGGTCCTCATCTTTCCCTTTGTAGATGCCGTCTAGATGCCGTCGCATAGCCGTGGCGCGATGTTCAGATGAGTCGGCTGCGCTTCGTTAATTGCAGCGGATAGCGACGGCTTGCCCGGGGTGCTCTACTTGCCGCCCTTGTGCTTTTTTTCGGCGGCGGCTTCCTCGGCCTCCTTCGCGGCGGTGGTGACCTCGACATGGACGATCTTGCCGGTGTTGGCATCGACCATCACTTCCTTGAGCTTCCTGCCGACCTGGATGGAGACCGCGTATTGCCATTTGCCTTCCTCATCTTCAAGGAAAACTTTGCCGTGGCGCTTGCCGGGGTACGTCTTGAGGGCGATCTTGGACGCCTGGGCGGCAGTGAACTTGGTCTTGGGAGGAGTGGGTTGCTGGGCGAATGCGCCGAGGGTGAGTGAGGCTAGGGCGGTCGCGATGAGGGTGGTTCGCAGTGTCTTCATGAGTTTTCTCTTAGTTGAGGGGCTTGGGACAGATCGACCGGTCCCACTGGGAATAGCGCGGTGGAACGGAAAAAGGTTCCGAACAGGTAGAAATGGCAGACGAGAGCATGACGGGCGAACTCCCTCCATGCATGTAGGGAAACGCAAGCAATGCTGAGCCGATGGATTTCCGCCCTATTCTGCATCTTCGCCGGCGGCGCGGCGATGGCGCAAGGCGGACCGCCGATGATCACCGACGACACCGAGACCGTGCCCAAAGGCCATTGGGAGATCAACACGGCGTGGACCATCGAACGCGGCGCCGATGCGCTGCTGTACGGCGCTCCGCTGCTCGACATCAATTACGGCACGAGCAAGAACACGCAGCTCAAGGTGGAAATCCCGTGGCTGGTTCTGCATCCCAACGGGCAACACGCCATCTCAGGGTTGGGCAACACGAATATCGGGGTTCGCTGGCGCTTCCGAGACGAGGACAACAAGCACCGGGTCGCGATCTCGATGTATCCCCAGATCGAGATCAACAATCCGACATCCTCGGTCCGTCGCGGTCTAGTGGATCAGGGGCCCGAGTTCCTGATTCCGCTACAGTGGCAAACGGTGCTGGGTAGGTTCGCCATCGGCGGCGATCTCGGCTATCGGTTCAGGCGGGGTCCCGCCGAAGTGATCTATGGTCTCATTGTGGGCACGGAGTTGAGCGATGTGGTGGAGGTCATGACTGAGGTACATGGCACCGGGCCGGCGTCAAAGCTCCGCGACAGCGAGGTCGTCTTCAACTTCGGATCTCGGATCAAACTGAACGAGCACGCGAACTTTATCTTCTCACTCGGCAAGTGCATCCGATCCAACTCCGAACCGCGCTTTATCGGCTACTTTGGCTTGCAGGCCAACTTCTGAGCCAGCGGCCCGAGGCACCCTAATGACGACAGAACAAAAAGAAATGCTTAGCAAAGTGCCGCAAGTCACCTTGATTTTCTGGATCATCAAGATTCTTGCAACCACGCTAGGGGAAACCGGCGGTGATGCGTTGACTATGTCGTTCCTCGGTGAGACGACGAGCGACGCGCACCCCTATGGCTATTTGATCGGTACAGGTGTTTTCGGTGTTATCTTCTTTATTGCGGTCGCGGTGCAGATCAAGGCAAAGAAGTTTCACCCGACTCTTTACTGGCTGACGATCATCGCCACGACGACCGTAGGAACCACGCTTGCAGATTACGTCACTCGCTCGATAGGTATTGGCTATGCTGGCGGCTCCATGCTGCTGCTTGCGCTGGTCCTCGGTTCACTGCTCTGGTGGTATCGCTCGCTCGGTTCAGTTTCAGTGGATACGGTCAGGGAACCGAAGGCTGAAATGTTCTACTGGCTAACGACAATGTTCTCCCAGACACTCGGCACCGCGTTGGGTGACTGGGTCGCTGACGATGTCGGACTCAATCTCGGCTATTCAGGCGCGGCCTATCTCTTCGGTGGAATGCTCGTTCTGATTGCGGGCGCATACTTCTGGACAAAGATTTCCCGCACTGGGCTTTTTTGGGCTGCCTTCATCATCACCCGACCGCTTGGAGCAGTGGTTGGCGATCTCTTGGATAAACCGATTGCCAAGGGTGGTTTGGAATTGAGTCGGTACGCGGCTTCCGCCGCGCTGGTGGTGGCGATCGCTGTCCTTATCTTGCTCTTCAAGCAAAAGCCTGCCGAAAGAGCTCATTGATCAGCTCACATGGGTCTTCGCGGCTCGAGCACATGGCAGGAAGGTCGGCTCTTGAAGGGCCGTGCGAGGGCAGCGATCCAACGCAGAACTAGTCATTGCCGCATAGTGGGCATGGTGATAGTGCTGTAAGGATGCTCCTGATCGCCAAAATCCTACTCAGCGAACCATTCTCCGGTTTAGGAACCATTTGTAGGAACCAATTTAGGTTCATTTGAACTTGGTGGAGATGAAGGGATTCGAACCCTCGACCTCTGCAGTGCGATTGCAGCGCTCTCCCAGCTGAGCTACATCCCCACGAACGGCGTAGAGGATACCTTTCAGAGCCGGGACAGTATCGCGTGGCGCCAGCCGCGGGCGCTCACGAAGCAACCCTCCGCGCTCAGCAAATGGAGGGCGCGCTCGAGGATCAGCGCCCCGACGTGGATCGTCCGCTCGCGGCCCCGCTCGATGCCCGGGATCGCTGCCCGCCCCGCGTCCGACAAGCGCATCGAATGGCCCACAAACCGGCTCACCTCCTCGAAATCCAGATACTGCCCGTGGACGCGGTCCGGGTCCCATTCGAGCATGGCCTCGCGAATCGTCACCAAGTTCGTCCCCGTCGCCCCGAGAGCCACGACGGTTCCTCCCTTGTCGGCTGCTCGGTGCTCGGCAAACTCACGGTCGATCTCAGTGGACGCTGTTAGAATCGCCGCCGGTCCCGGGCTCTCCTCGGCAAGAATCCCGGAACGCAAACCGAGCGTGCCGACGGCATAGCTAACGGAACTATCCTTGGTCGCGATCTCGGTGCTGTGGCCGCCGACGTCCACAATCGTCATTCGCACCCGATCACGGAACAACGGGTCTTCGATCACGGAGGCTAGTCCCAGCTCCGCCTCATCGTCGCCCGAGAGAACCTCGGCCGGAGTGCCCTGCTCGGCCGCCCTGCGCCGGAACTCGTCGGCGTTGCCCGCGAGCCGCAGCGCCATCGTGCCGAATGCACGCGCTTCCGCCCCGCGCTCCCGAGAATGTTCGAGGGCCCGCTTCAGAGCCGCGAGCGTAGCGGCCATCCCCGCCTCGCCCAGAACGCCGGTTTCCTTTGTGTGCTCTCCGAGCGCAGTGACCTCGCTGGTTTCGTAAATGGCCTTCCACTCGCCGTCTCGAAGTTCGGCGACGAGCAGCAAGACCGAGTTGGACCCGACGTCCACGACGGCCCTTCGGTCTGTTCTAATAGGCGAACACGCTGCTGATCGGAGGGAAGTAGCCGGCGATTTGATTCCACGTCTCGCCCTCGTCTTTCGAGCCGAAAAGCGCGCCGCCTGTCGTCCCC
>JACDEQ010000426.1 GCA_013816225.1 Armatimonadota bacterium
TAGAAGATCTCCGGCTGCGGCCGATCCTTGAGTTGGCCGGTGAACACGATGTCGATGCCGCCGACACGCAAGATCGGTTGCGGATCCTTCGCGGACGCAAAACCCAGACCGGGTTCGATCAACCGGTTGTTCGACCAGTTGACAGTTTGATCACCGGCGGACGTGCTGTGGACCAGTCGGACGTTGTGGAACATCTTGGAAACGCCGCCCGTTTCGCCGTACCAGAACACCGCCAACGCATTCGGATCTCCGAAGTTGAGCGCTCTTATCCGCTTTTTCTCGAGCTGCGGGTCATAGTTCATCCATTGGGTGGATTCGACGTTGCTGGTCCCGATGTTGTAGCGGGCGTAGAAGATGCGGTTGTCTTCAAAATCCGGCACTCCGTCGCCATTGTCGTCCTTAAGCGCCTTGCCATTCCAGAAAACGTGCTCCGTCGCATTGATCGCGCCGACGGCCCTCGCGTTAACCGGGAACGACGGCCACGTGTGCTGCGGATTGCCGATAATCGCGCCAGGTGTTCCGGCGAACAGCGCGTTCGGGCCCTCTGCCGGCCGAGGGCCGTTCGGAGTAGTCCAGAACCGCGAGTTCGAAAAGCTGGTCCAACCCATCAGGTCGCGTAGCGGGCTGCTGCCTGCGGGCCCGGGAGCGCCGGTCTGCAACGATCCACGGAGCCTCGAGAAGAACAGCGTCCAATTGTCGCGAGCTTGCGGCCCGGCCGCAACATTGGCGGGGCCCGGCCGGTTCGCCGACCAAACCATGTGGAGGTTTCCACCCGGATCGCGGAAGCCGGACGGCTGGGTATTAGTGTATGTGAAGTTGGACTGGGCCGGGAGATTCTCGTCGACATGGACGGCCGTGCCGGACGTACGTGCGCCCGTCAGCCTCGACTCGCGGTTAAGGAACTTCACCCTCATCGTCGGGTCGGTATACGCTTCGAGCGCCGTGCCGTTGGAGCTCAACAATAGCGCCTGGTCGGCGTTACGCGTGTCCTCCACAACGTTGATGAGCTGGCTGTAGTCACCCACCGGGAATCCGAGCGGGACCGCGACGCCTATCAAGGGCAGTGTGTTCGCTGGCGGCGTAATTTCGTACGGGAAGTCGGGAACCGTAAGCAACGTCCCAGCTCTATCTCCTGGGCGAGCCTTGTGAAGTGTTACGCGCGGATTTCCGTTCGGGTCCAGGGCGCCGTTATTTGGGGCATACGGCGGATTGATGTTCGAAATAATATTCGGGACTCCGTCGAGCCAGGACAACGGATCGTTTGCATCCGAGGTGAACGCAACCGAATAGTAGTTCGGGCCGGGTTCCTGGCCGATTCGCTTGGCGACCCTCAGATCCAGCATGTTCACGTTGCCCTCGTTGACGAGCGTAAACGGCTTGAAGAAATCCCTGAAGGGCGCTCCGGTCGAGATGTCGGGGATGAAGCCGTTGTTCAGCCACGGCTGCATCGGCGTGTAGCCGAGGCTGTGCGGCAGCGAACCCAGGTCAACCGTAGGCTCATTGATGTGCATCTTCTCGTCCACTGTTACCGAACCACCTGTGTTCAGGCTTCGATAAGGCTCGCGGCGAGCGCCCGGCGGCAGATCGGTCAGCGTAAGCTCTTGGCCATCGGGGCGGCCGTTCCCGTTGCTGTCGACGTAGATGATCGTTTTGGCACGGTATCCGGCATCCAATCTCGCTCCAGAGGTATCCGCGAATAGCGTCAGGTTAGCGGGCTGGAAGCGCGGAGCCTGCATCTCGAAACCGTACCTTACACCTTCCAGGATTCGAGTCAACGGAGTATTCGGATCGTAATTCGAAGGCGCCTCCAATCGGGTTGCACTGATGATCGGGTTGGCCGCGTTTCCGTTAGGATCGGATACGTAACTCAGCTGAGAACGATCGATGTCCGGGTAATCCAAACTGAGGTTTGGCTGCGAATACGGCATCTGTTCCCAGGCCGGAATGTAAGGCAGGGGTTTCACCACCGCGCCGGTTCCGCCTTGCCAGTAAGCATCCGTTCTCGCCGCCCGTACTGCGGTAAGACCGGTCGACGTCATGTCGACTACGCGACTCCTGTCGGCTACCCAGAAGTCGGTGTTGCCGCTTGAACCATGCGTAATTTGCCCGATCGTGCTGAGGATGGCTTTGTCGTTGCTGCCGTTGATCCGGTTCTCGAAGAGTCCACCGAACTGAAAGCTCGGATCGGGGCTCCAGCCGATCGACTTGTTGGCAGCGGGCACGCCTCGGTAGCTTGGCATCGTGGTCACCGCAAGCGGGTTCGCCACTGTCATGTCACGTGGCAAGATAGGCGGGTCGATGATCCTGCCGTC
>JACDEQ010000427.1 GCA_013816225.1 Armatimonadota bacterium
CGCCATGGAGAGGCGATCCTGTCTACGGCGGAATGTCCGACAAGGCAGCCAAAGCGAGCTGGGAAGCATCGCAGGCACGCGCGAAAGAAGCCGATGTTTTCCCGCCGGATAGGCCCAGGCCTGAACTGCGGTTGGCCTCGGCGAGGGGCGAGATAGCTGGTGCGAGCCCTGTTGTCGCCAAGCCCTACGAGTGGACGAAGCCAGAAACGGTGCCAGAAAGGCAATGGCTCTACGGGCGTCGGCTGCTGCGCAAGTTTGTCACGGCGACAGTTGCCCCCGGCGGCGTCGGCAAGACCAACTTAGAGATTGCCGAGGCGCTGGCGATGGTTTCGGGCAAGAGCCTCCTGGGCTTTAAGCCGGCCGGGCAGCTTCGCGTCTGGTTCTGGAACCTCGAAGATCCGCACGAAGAGATCGTTCGGCGCACCCAGGCCGCGGCCCTTCATTACGGCCTGACACCTCAGGACATCGAGGATCGGCTTTATGTCAACTGCGGACGTGAAACGCCGCTGGTGATTGCCGAAACCCTCAGGGACGGCGCGGTCATTTGCCGCCCAGTCGTTGACGCCCTAATCGAGCAAATCAGACTCCGGAAAATAGACGTTTTGATAATCGACCCGTATGTGTCGAGCCATCGCGTCGCTGAGAATGACAACGGCGCGCAAGACATGGTTGCCAAGGAATGGGGCCGGGTTGCGGATGCCGGGAACTGCGCAGTCGAGCTAGTCGCGCATACTCGTAAGGGTGAGCAGGAAGTAACAACCGAGTCGACGCGGGGCGGAAAGGCACTGACCGATGCCTGCCGCACCGTGCGCGTGGTCAACCGGATGACCAAGGAAGAGGCCGAACGTGCCGGAGTCGAAAATCATCGGCTGTATTTCCGTGCCTTGAACGACAAGGCCAACCTGATGCCGCCCGTAGGCAAGTCGGATTGGTTCCGGCTCGACAGTGTGGATCTGAACAACGGTCCCTTGGGCGGACCTGGCGACAGCGTCGGGGTGGTGACGGTTTGGCAATGGCCTGACGCGCTTGCGGGCATCACCGGCGCCGACTTCGACAGAGCAGCGGCGGTTGTTCGTGCCGGCAAATGGCGGGAGAACATCCAGGCCAAGGCATGGGTTGGCCGTGCCGTTGCGCAGGCGTTCAACTTGAACGCCGACAACAAGGCTGACCGAGCAAGAATTCGGGGAATGCTCGCGGCATGGCGATCTTCCGGCGCACTCATTGCCGTGGATGCCTTGGACGAGAACCGGGAACCCCGGACCTTTATCGAAGTGAAAGAGGACTGACTTTGCAGCACCTGAATAACCCAATGAAATCTGCAGTGCCGCAGCACCCCACCCTTAGGAAAGGGGTGGTGGTGCTGCAGACACATGCCGCACTTGCCGCACCGGTGCTGTACTTGAGGTGCTGCAGTGCTGCGGAGGGAGAACGGACGTGAACCAACACGGGAACAGAACCACTGGCGGGAAGTGGGTCAAAGGCCAGAGCGGGAACCCGGCTGGGAGGCCATTGGCAGCCCGTCAGCGCATTTCCGAAAAGCTCCTGATCGATCTGGAGGGGGTCTGGCAGACGCATGGCGAGTCCGTTCTGCAACGCCTGGCGGCCACCGATCCCGGCAAGCTGGCTCAGATCGCTTACCAAGGAATTGCCGGCGGTCATTTAATTGAAGAGCGAATAGCATTTTCCACAACCCGGCAGTTTTGGCTGCCCGTTAGCGCATCTCCGAAATTGGTGTGACCGCATACGCTGAAAGCATTTTGAAAGTACAACGATTAGCAATGCGAAAGGACCAGATGAGGAAGCCGCAAACCATAAATCTGACGCTCAAGCCGGACCAGAGCAAAGGCGAGTTGAAGCAACTAGGCGGCGGAAACGCGGACGAATGGAACAAAAGACTTAATGTTCTCACCATCAGCGCTCTGCCAATAGCTCACTCGAAAAACAAGGAGGCGATCACCAGAGCAGCTGTAGCGCTTTGTCGCGGCACGATCGACATTGGCCCCGCGGATCCTGTCGAGGGCATACTAATCGCGCAATTGATGGCGGCAAACGAAGCGTCGCTGGCGATGTACACCAAGGGATGGGCGCAGCCACCGGAGTATTTCGAAGCACGAACGAAGTATCTGCAACTGGCCGACAAGGCAGCGCGCACCGTTATGATGTTGACCGAAAGACTCGATCACCATCGCGGGCGCGGACAGCAGCAGATCACGGTCAAGCACCAGCACGTCACCGTCAACGCGGATCAGGCTATCGTCGGCAACGTCGAGCACCACCAGGGGGGCGGGTCGTCGTCCAAATCAATGGAAC
>JACDEQ010000428.1 GCA_013816225.1 Armatimonadota bacterium
GGCAAGGACAACGGCAATTAACGTAAAGATTTTAAGCATTTTCATATTTCTTCTCCAGTTCCGGCCATGCATTTTTAGACAAGGCATCGCGGATGTCGTGCATCAGCCTTGCATAGAATGCCAGATTATGGAGCGTCGCGATCCGGGCTCCCAGCGGTTCAGCGGCTTTGAAGAGATGGCGCATATAGGCCGCTGAGTAACGGGCGGTCGCAGGGAATACGCTTTCCGGGTCCACCGGGCCGTTGTGACCCTCCCATTTCTGGTTGAGGACGTTGACGATGCCGTTCATCGTGTAGAGCCCATGGTGCCGCGCCGTGCGCGTGGGGAGCACGCAGTCGAACATATCGATCCCGTTTTTCACGGCGTGAATGATGTCCTTGGGGTGGCCGACCCCCATCAGGTATCTGGGTCTATCGGCAGGCAGAAGTGGCGCTGTGGTCTGTACGACGGGGTACTGCATGTCGGTGGGCTCGCCCACGCTGACGCCGCCAACTGCGAAACCCGCGAAGGGCATTCCGGTGATAACCTCGGCGGATTCCGCTCGAAAATCCGGGTGCACGCCTCCTTGCACGATTCCGAACACCGCCTGATTCTCACCCGCTGCTTCGAGGCACCTCGGCGCCCAGGCGTGCGTTCTGTCCATTGCTTCGCGCACTTCCTTCTCAGTGGCTGAGTAGGCCGGGCATACGTCGAGCGCCATGGAAATATCAACGCCGAGCTTTCTCTGAATCTCGATGCTCCTTTCGGGCGTTAGGTGCACCGTGTTACCGTCTAAGTGTGACTGGAAAGTAACGCCGTCGTCGGTTATCTTTCTGTACTTTGAGAGGCTCATCACTTGATACCCGCCGCTATCGGTCAAGATCGGCCTGTCCCAAGACATGAATCTGTGCAGCCCGCCCAGGCTTTCAACAAGGTTCTCACCAGGTCGCAGCGAGAGGTGGTAGGTGTTGCAAAGGATCAGTTCATAGCCGAGGGCCTCAAGGTCCTCCGAGCCGATTGTCTTGACGGCGCCCTGGGTGCCGACCGGCATGAAAGCGGGCGTTTGCACCTTGCCGTGCGGAAGCGTCATTTCACCCAATCGCCCGCTGCATTGGTGGGATTCCTGACTGATCGTGAACTCCATCGCTACGAACGGGCCGCCGCGATGAAGTCTCGAATCTGAGCGTGGTCTTTCACGCCCGGGCTAGCCTCGACTCCGCTGCTCACGTCCACGGCGTAAGGGCGCACAATGCGGATTGCTTCGGCAACGTTGTCCGGGGTCAACCCACCGGCCAAAATCACAGGTACCGAAGCAGATCGCACAATTTGGGCCACCGCTTCCCAGTCCGCCCTCTCGCCTGTCCCGCCGAACTGCTCCGAGTGAAAGGCGTCGATTAGAATCGGCGAGGACCGATGGGCGACGATTTCGGCCAAAGGCGTCTCACCCAAACGAAATGCCCGAATCAGCCGGCCGGTCGGCGAACCCGACAAGTACTGGATGCGATCGAATCCAGTCGCGCCGGCGTCCGGCAAGAACGGACCGAAGACTGCGACGGAGACTACGTAAGGCGGCAGGGCGAGGTGCAGATCAGTCGACCGGCCGACATATCGCGGACTGCCAGGCTCGAAAACGAACCCGACCGCATCCGCGCCTGCCTCGGCGGCAGCCTCTGCGTCCTCCGCGCGCGCAACTCCGCAGATCTTGACCCGCGTCATCTTCCGAGTAGCTCCCTGACGGCCCTCGGAATATCCGCCTGCCGCACGAGGCTTTCTCCGACCAGTACGGCTTTAGCGCCCGCCTCGGCCGCCTGGAGCACATCGTCGTTCGTCCAGAGCCCGCTTTCGCTTACGAGTACGGATCCCTTCGGCGCATACGGTGCGAGCCTGACAGTTGTCCCCAGATCGGTTTCGAAGGTGGCCAGGTCTCGGTTGTTGATCCCGATCAGCCTCGCTTGCGCAAGGCCGGCGGCTTCCATCTCCCTTTCATCGTGGACTTCGAGGAGCGTGTCCATGCCGAGCTCGCGCGCAAGGGCAAAGTAATCGATGAGCTGCGGCAACTCCAGCGCCGCGACTATCAGGAGGATGCAATCCGCGCCCATCGTCCGGCTCTCGTAAACCTGGCGTTCGTCGACGATAAAGTCCTTTCGCAGCGCCGGCAAGCCCACCTCGTTCCGGGCAGCCGCCAAATCGTCCGAAGAACCCTGGAAATACTTCTCGTCCGTGAGCACGCTCAAGCAGCTCGCGCCGCCTTCTTCGTAATCCGCCGCGATGCGTCTCGGATCGAAGTCCTCGACTATGGTTCCCCGACTGGGGCTCGCTTTCTTGATCT
>JACDEQ010000429.1 GCA_013816225.1 Armatimonadota bacterium
AGGCGGGGCTGCCGATCCCCTCAGCCGGCGCAGCTCTCGAGTCGCCACGCGCAAATGCGCCGGAGGATCGCGCGTAAATGGAAAGCCAAAAGAGAATCGAGCTGGAGATCGTCCATGTTCTGTTCCTCGACATTGTCGGATATTCAAAGCTGCGGACTAACGAGCAGCGTGAATTGGTTGATACGCTCAATCAAGTCGTCCGCAGCTCGGACGCGTTCCAGAAATCCGAAGCCGCGGGGCGCCTGATCAAGATTCCAACCGGCGACGGGATGGCGTTGGTGTTCTACAAAAGTCCGGAGCAGCCAGTGGAATGCGCGCTCGAGATTCATCGCGCGTTGAAGGCACATCCCGAATTGCGCGTGCGCATGGGCGTGCACAGCGGGCCGGTCAGCGCGGTGATCGACGTAAACGAGCGCGCGAATGCCGCCGGCGTTGGGATGAACATTGCGCAGCGGGTGATGGATTGCGGCGACGCCGGACACATCCTGTTATCCAAACGGGTCGCGGAAGATCTGGAGCAGTACGGCGATTGGCAGACACAACTGCATGACCTTGGTGAAGTGGAAGTGAAACACGGCGTGCGCGTGCACGTTTTCAATCTCCACACCGAGGACCTCGGCAATCCGGAAGTGCCGGAGAAAGTTCGCAGCGCGAAACTGAAAGAGGAAGGCGCCGCAGACGCTTCCGCGCGCCGGGACGAGGGTTTCTGGATCGCAGTGCTGCCTTTTAAATCCGCGAACATAAGCAACGAGCTGAAAGCGCTGGCCGATGGCTTGTCCGAAGAGATCGTCGCAGGGCTGTCGCGCTTCTCTTATCTCCGGGTGATCACGCACGGCTCGACGCAACGGTATGCCGATCAATCACCTGATTTGCGCGTAGTGGGTAAGGAACTGGGGGCGCGCTATGTCGTGAACGGCAATCTTCGCCAGGTCGGAGGCCGGCTCCGCGTCGCGGTGCAACTCGTCGATACCGCGACCGGCGCGCAACTCTGGTCGGAGACTTATGAGCGCGCGTTTAGCGCCGAAGCAGTTTTCGAACTCCAGGACGACTTGGTTCCGCGGATTGTTTCGACTATTGCTGATATGAACGGTGTTTTGCCCCGCAGCATGGGTGAGGCTGTCCGCAGCAAGAGTCCCGAACAATTGAGTCCTTACGAGGCAGTGCTGCGCGGCTTTGGCTACTTCGAGCGTATCACGCCCGAAGATCTTGCCATTGCGCGGTCTGGCTTGGAATTGGCGGTGCGAAGGGCACCTGTTTATGCCGATGCCTGGGCGATGCTGGCGTTACTTTGCGTCCAGGAGCACGCGCAGGGATTCAACCTTCAGGCTGATTCCCTAACGAGTGGGTTGTCCGCCGCGCGGCGTGCCGTCGAGGCCGCGCCTTCCAATCATCTGGCCTATTTCAGTCTCGCCCAGGCCCTCTTTTTCCAGAAGGAATTCCAGAGTTTCCGTAATGCGGCGGAGCGGGCCGTCGCACTGAATCCTATGGACGGCAACTCCATCGCCTTTCTCGGTGAGTTGCTCACGTATGCAGGCGACTGGGAGCGCGGCCTCGCGCTGGCGGAGCGCGCCAAGCAGCTCAATCCCAATCATCCCGGATGGTACTGGTTTGCCGACTTCTACAACTCATACCGCCAAGGCGACTACCGCGACGCACTCAGTTTTGCGCTCAAAATCAATCTGCCGGGCCACTGGGGTGCGCACGCGGTGGTGGCAGCGGCCTACGGTCAGCTCGGGGAAGGTGATGCGGCCGGTAAAGCCTTGCGGGATCTGCTCAAACTGCGGCCGGACTTTGCGGCCACGGTACGCAAGGATCTCGAGAAGTGGTGGAATCCCGAATACGTGGAGCACCTGATTGACGGTTGGCGCAAGGCGGGGCTGGAGATCGCGGGCGATCCCGGAATGCCAGGTCCATCGCCCGCCCGGTAGGACTTGAAATAGAGGCGGCCTTTCGCGCGCGGTCCTGCCCGATGCCGACACCGCGATGCTGACCTACAAAGTGACCATGCAGTTCACGATGGATGGGAAAGATCATACCGACACCTACAATTCGGCGTCAGTTTGGAAAAGGAGCAAAGGCGTTTGGCACGTCCTCCTCCACACTAACGTTCCACAGGAGAAGCCGCAGGCTCCCGCCGCTCCATAGCTGCCCAACCCACATTAGTCTCTTAGGGCAACGAAGCTATTCACGAGTGGGAGGGCATCCCACTCGTGATATCAGCCCTCGGGAGTGATCGTCCTGTTACTGCTTGTCGTACGCCCCCTTGCTCTTGAATTTTTTGCCCTCCGGATCGGTGCCGCTAATGGT
>JACDEQ010000117.1 GCA_013816225.1 Armatimonadota bacterium
GTACTTCGTCGGCCCGATCGTAGGTGCGCTGATCGCTTCGTTCTTCTACAAGCTGTTCATGGAGGAGAAGGAAGACGTGGTGGCGGAAACGGCAGCCTAAGGCGATCATACGCTGCGCTGGGTCCGCAGGTCCCAGCGCAGCGCCAACGTCGGAGCAGACTAACGATTGCGGAACCTATAGGCGGTTTCGGCCCCAAAATGAGTACTTTCGCCGGGCACTTTTCCTTCTAAGGACTCGTTCTTAACCTCAGGACGAGATATGAAGCTTAGAAACATCATCATTCCTGCGCTTGTGGCGGCAGCGTCCCTTGCCTCCACGCAAACCATTAGCGAGGATGCGAAGGCCAACGTTTTAGCCGCCGTCGGCAAGCACGTCAAGGAGCGCGCGTACGTGAGCGGAGTCGACTTCACGAAGTGGGACTCTTTCGCATTCAAGTACGACAAGGACTTCCACAAGGCAACCACCCAGGAAGCGTTCGCACAGGTGGTCAACCGCGCGCTCGACGAATTCGGTTTCTCCCACATCCAGATGCTGACTCCGCGAGCTGCACAGACACGAACGACCGGCAAGAGCGTCGGAATCGGCGTCCTCATCCAGCCCGTTACCAACGGCATCAGGATCGTGAAGGTCCTGGATGGCGGCCCTGCACAGAAGGCGGGCCTCAAAGTCAACGACGTTATCGTGAAAGCGGACGGCAAACCGGTTACGTCCCCGGAGGAAGTGCGCGGCCCGAAAGACACCAAGGTCGTGATTACCATTTTGCGCGACGGCAAGGAAACAAACTACACGATCACGCGAGGCATTTTTAGCCTGCTCGTCAAAGACGAACTGAAGTGGGTCGACGATAAGACCGTCATGCTCACGATCAACTCCTTCGCGACGGGATATAGTCAGAGCGCGATCGACGGATTCTTCGACCAGGCGTCGAAGGCCCAACGCATGATCATCGACCTGCGCTCGAACGGCGGCGGCTCCGTCATGAGCCTCGGCCACCTCGCGGGCAAGGTCTTCAATAGGGACGTCACGCTCGGCAAGTTCATCACGCGCAGCCATGCCGACGAGTTCAAGAAGAAGTTCCCCGACAGGGTCGCCGAGCCGATCGCGGTCTCCAAGGAGTTCGGTTGGCCCGTGCAATCGTTCTCTCGAGAGAACGGCAAGACGTTCGACGGTGAGATCGTGGTTTTGATCAGCCCCGCTTCTGCCAGCGCGAGCGAGATCTTCGCCGCCAGCATCGCAGACAATCACCGTGGCAAGGTCGTCGGCGTGAAGTCCGCCGGCGCGGTCCTAGCGTCCTCGTTTATTAAGCTCCCCGAAGGATTCTCGCTGCAGATACCGTTGATGGAATACGTCTCTCCGGCAGGCAGGCGGCTCGAAGGATCGGGCGTCGCACCGGACATCACGCTCGACCCCGCCAAGCTAGACGACGACCAGGCATGGCTCGAAGCCGCGAAGCTGGCGTTCCAGTCCACCCGGAAAGAGAGCGGCATCGGCACGGATCAACTGAATCGATAACCTTTCAAGGGGACTTATAAGTCCTATTTCGTCGCTCAAGGTATCGTATTAAAGTCAAAGGAGCACGACAACACCATGCCAACCGAGACATCTCAAGTTAGACTCATCGAAGCCGCGCCGCTGCCAGAGAAGATTTACACCACGGAGAAAGTCGGTATCAGCCGGAGAACCCATGACGAGCATTTCAAGCTCTTCCAGGGATACGCCAACAAGACCAACGAGATCAGGAAGGCTCTCGCTGAGTTTGAAATCGACCCGTCGAAAGCCAATCAGGTCTATAGCACGATTCGGTCGCTGAAGGTCGACTACACGTTCGCCTACGGCGGGTATGTGAACCACAAGCTCTACTTCGACATCCTGGGGGGCGAGGGCGAGCCCACGGGCAAGCTGCGCGACATGATCGACCGCGATTTCGGCAGCCTGGAGAATTGGCAGAAGGACCTCAAAGCGACCGGAGTGGGCGGCCGCGGCTGGGCCTGGCTCGCCTACGACCGCGAGGAGAAGGGCCTGTTCAACTACATCGGCGACGCCCAGAACACATTCGCCATGTGGAACACCGTGCCCCTGGTCGGGCTCGACGTTTACGAGCACGCCTACTACCTTGATTTCGGCACCGCACGCGCCTCGCACATCGACGCGTTCCTCAAGGTGATCGACTGGGGCGCCGTCTCGAAGCGCTTCGACACAGCGGCTCTTTAGGAATGTGCCGGCAGCGGACGGCCGTAAACTTCAATACACAGCACGTATCTGCGCGTCTTTAACTCACGAGCGTTTTGAGAGCCTTACTTGCACTTTTGCCCGCGCTGGCCATGCTTCCGGTATGGTCCCAGAAGCCTACGCCTGAGGAGAAGCACAAGGAGGAACTTAAGAAGGACGTCGAGCTCGGCAAAGAGTACACGACCGAGATCGAGAAAGACCTGAAGTTGAGCGACGACACCTCGCTGATCGAGCGCGTGCAGCGAGTGGGCTCCGAACTGGCCGCGATCGCCAATGCCACCCAAGTGCAGGGCACTTACGGTGATTCGAGGCTTAACGCCTTCGAGTATGTTTTCAAGGTCGTCAAGGACGAGGACGTCAACGCTTTTTCCGTGCCGGGCGGCTTCGTTTATGTGAACTCCGGGCTCTTGAAGGACGTGGAGAGCGACGACGAGCTCGCCGCGGTCCTCGCCCACGAAATTGCCCACGCCTCACATCGCCACCTGATAACGCTCACCAAAGAGCGGAACAAGGTGGATATGCTCACCCTGCCGCTGATCCTTGCCGCCGTCCTGGGCCAGAGCCGTGAGGCTGGCAACCTGGTCATGACTCAGCAACTGCTTTCAACAGCGCTCACGAGCGGATGGAGCGAGAAGGCGGAGCTCGACTCCGACAAGACGGGCTTCGCGTATATCCTTAAAAGCAAGTACCACCCGGTGGCGATGCTGACGTTCATGGAGCGGCTGGCGTTCAAGGAGCGGCGGAACTCGGCGAAGATCGACTGGGGGATCTACCGCACGCATCCGCCCAGCCGGAAACGCGTCGATGCTTTGCATGCCTTGCTGCAAGCGGCCGACGTCCCCGTGGCGCGGAGCAAGGTAACCACTTCCTATCGCGTGACCGTAACGCCCGGGGAAGGCAAGTCCACGCTCAAGTTCGGCGATAACGTGCTCTTCGCCCTCGAAGGTGCAGATGCGACGGCCCGCGCCGAAGCGCTTGTGCCAAAGCTCAACGATTTCTTCGACTCGTCACCGAAGATGTTCTCCATCCGGCTTTTGGGCGAGAAGCTGGTGTGGAACGGCCGGCCGCTGGTGGAGCTCCGGACCGGCGACACCGCCGCACCGGAAGCCCTCGCGAACATCAAGAAGAGCCTCTTCAGCTTGGATTACCGCACAGGCGGCTAATGCCGTTCCCAGATGGGACATTACCGCTCGGCTACTCCGGCGATAGTTCGACTTCGATTTCATGGCTCCCGCCGAAGAGCGCATCGAAGGACAGCTTCGCGCAAATCGAGTCTTCGTCATGGCTGAGTAGTTCCAGCCGGGGCCTCCGACTTGTCGAATCTATATCGTACACACTCCTCACAAAACATCTCTGAATTGAGTCGTGAGTTTCGGCAAGACTGCTCGGCCACACACCATATGCCTCGTGATACAGAAATAGTTGCGTCTCTATCTGCTCGCGGTAATAGGCCTCTTCGGATCGAACCAGGGCAAAATAGAGGCCGACAGCCATTATCGCTATGGCCATCGTCGATCCCAGTATCAACAACCTCCGGCGAATCGTGCCTCCAAGGTTTTTGAAGTTGCGAGCCACTGCCGTTATTCCAGCTTCTTCATCTTACTGTTGCTCTTCTTTCGACGTCGCTTCCCAGAGGTTCAGTTCTTCTTACCTAACCGGTTTTCGACCTTCGCCTCCTTGCGAATCTGGTCGTAGACCTTGCCGAGGTTGCGGGAGAGGAACTGCTCCTTGAGCCGCGCAAGTTCGGCGAGAGGTGGAGTGTCGGACTCGACGCGGTAGATCGCGTACGTGCCGCTCGACTCGATGACGCCCGTCGTGCCACCTTGCTTGAGGCCGGTCAGAGAACTTTTCACCTCGGAGGGAAGTTCAGAAACCTGAATCCAGCCGAGGAGGCCGCCGGTGGGTTTGGAAGTCTGGTGGTCGCTCGCGCTCTGCACCACCGCTCCCCACTCCTCGCCCTTCTTGAGCCGGTCGGTGGCTGTATCGGCTCTCGATTTCGCCTCCGCTTTCCCCGCCTCGCCGGCTGACCGAGGGGCGAAGTAGATCCAGGCGAGCTTCCGGCTATCTTCGGGCTTGAACTGAAGGGCTGCGATCTTCTTGACCAAGACCTCGATCCGCGAACGCAGTGCGAGGCGAGAACGCGACATCGCCATCTTCCGCAACTCACTGTCCAAGTCGCTACCTGGTGGAAGGGACTTCTTGGCTTCGTCGATGAGGCCCGTTAGGCGATTCGCGATCTCCTCCGGGGATGCCGTCACGCCTGCCTTCTTCGCCGCGTCGTCCACCATCACGGCGACGATCAGGTCTTCGGTGGCGTCGTACGCGTACCAGTCCCAGAGGACCGCCTGGGCCTGGGCGGCGGTGATGTTCTTGCCGTTCACGACGGCGACGACGGTGCTGTCCGCGGGGCCTTTAACTAAATCTTTGGGCAAGGAAAGGACGGCCTGGGCGCCCTGGGCAATAACTGCGGCGATGAGCAGGGAGGTCATTCCCCGAGTGTACTCGGTGCCCTGGGTTCTCGAACCTGATTGCCGTAGTCGCGCTTGATCGGCCCGAGTCCGTCGGCGAACCAGAAATCGAGGCGCCGCAGCGCTTCCTTCGGCGTGCCGTCCATCATGCGCAACATGACGACCACGTGAACGGCCTCCACCGGGCCCGTGGGCAGATCTGGGCGCGACCGCTCCGTGGAAATGGTGGCTTCGGCGGGAATCTTGGTCTTGCCGACGATCACGGCGCCGGTCCAATCGAATTCCTCGCCGACATGCATGGGCAGTTGGAGGAGCGGCAATGCCGGGTCGAGTCCCTCACCGGTTCCGAGCTGTACCGCCGAAATTCCCTTGGTATCGACGGCATAGACCTCTTCTTCAAGGATGACGCCGCTTCGCTGAATCGCGAGCGAGTAGACCGAGCCGTCTTTGGTGAGGACGGCCTCTCCGGGAACCTCGACGTTGGCCAGTCTAAGGGTCACAGGACCAGAAAAGGTTTCGGGGAAATAGTTACCGCTGCGGTCTATCCGCGCGCCGGTCATATCTTGAGTGCAGCCGCTCGCCAAAAGAGCTACGGCCGCAAGCCAGGAAAGCCTCAATCGGCCTTCCCTTCGAACTTGACCAGGGTTGTGGTGGCCGAGCCTCCTCTCTCGGAGGTCACCCGCTGGAACCGATAGAACAGCCCAACACCCTCGGCATAAATCTCGGTCGCCTTGATATCCATTGCGGTCTTGCCGGCGCCCATCTTCGTTTCGGATTCGACCTTGATACACATTCTCTTTTGCCCGAGCACGTCCATATCGACCTCGTCTACGATCCTATACTTCGTCTTTGTCTGCACCATCATGCCGAACATCATCGTTTGTCCGTCGAATTCCCATTTAAGACCCTTTTTCGGGGCGGCGGGGATCACCGGGATTGGCAGGGGAAGGGACTGCTTTTCGCTAATCGCGACCAGAGATATGTAACCGGCATGCGGCCGGTAATAACTGGTGCTATCGAGCTTGCCGTCGATCCAAACTTCCATCGGGGTCGCGTTCGTTCCCGAAACAAGCACAAGTTCGAGGGCCTTCTGAACCTGGCGAATGCGAAGCGCAGAACCTTGGACAGAAACGACGTATTCCCAGGTCAGGCCCGCACGGAGTGGAAAATAGTCCGAGCCGGAGCCTACAACCATAATTGAAATCCAGGAAACTAAAACTGGCAACATGTCGGGTCTATCCTTTCGGGGGAATCGCGATAATGGTGATCGTATTCTTAGACGGTTGGCCCGTGGGAGCGCTACTCATCGATTCGTGAACAGCCTTCACCAGTCCCACGCCATCCGCATACCAGCTCTTGCCGCTCTGCTCGACTTTGCCCGCCGCGCCCTTGATCGATGCGGACTCCTTCACAACAATCGCGTCGAAGGTTCCGAGTGGGACAGTTACTTTTTCCGTTCCGAGGATTCTCCAGCGGGTCGTCGCTTGAAACTTGGCCTTGTCACCGGGCCGCTCGAAGCTGAACGTGCTCTTCCAAGCTAGACCTGGCTTGAGGTGGGCCGGGAGGGACAACGGCGGCGGCTCGATCTTCGAGCCTTGGATCATCGTGGACCGGATGCCTTCCTTGGTCGCCACCAAGACCTCGTCCGGAAGCACGGTGGCGAGTCCATCTGTCCATGTAGAATTAATGGTGATCTTGCCGCCCTTCGGCTCCTCCGTGGTGATCTCTCGGCCGCCCTCGTGTGCCTCCGTTCCCAGACCCGTTACCTTGTACCGAACCGGTTTCTCAAACGGGTAGCCCATGAACTTCAACCCTTGCGTATTGAGGTCTGCCGGCAAAGTCTCTTTGGGTTCCCGCTTAGCGGCCCCGTCGCCGCCAAGCGGCCCGTCAGGAGATTTCGTCGGAGCGGTACAGCCGGCAGCCACAACCAGAAGCGCCAACAAAAAAGTGTGTCTCGGCATGGTCTTGCTACTTCCTTGTG
>JACDEQ010000118.1 GCA_013816225.1 Armatimonadota bacterium
TGGACCCGGGCAATGGCAGGGTGTACTTCGAGTCAGAGGACGAAAACCGGGAGGTTACGGTCGCGTACAGTTGGAGGAACGCGCTCGGCGGGCTCCAGCGGGATACGGCTACCGGCTACGTGACCTGGCAGACGGAGTCGGCTGAAAAGCCGGTTCCCATCGAGCAGGCCATCGACGAAGGCACCGTGTTCGCTTTTGCGGACCCGTTCACTTGGCGAAGCAACGACCCGCGCGCGGGGCTGGTCTGGGTGTTCTACACGAGCACTCGCGCCGGCACGCGCGACGTCTATTACCAAACCCTGTCGCCGCGTTTGTCACCGATACGAACGCCGTAGCCGCCTCTCCCCTTGTGTGAGCGGCGGTTGCGGAGCGGACGAGGGCAGGCCCGCATGTCCGCCTCGTCTCGCGCTTTCGCCTTAGCGGAGAATGCCCATGGCGTTCGCGATCAACGGAAGCGGCGTGCCATCACTGGCGGGCCACGTCAAAGTAGTATTGCCGTAGTTATTCACAGGCCGGGCCACCACATGTCGGCGGCCCTTTTATCCCCTATCGAAAACGAGGTTTATTGAAATGAAATATTCGAAGGCACTTCCAACATTTTCTTTAGCACTTCTGTCTCTTTCTGCTTATCCCCAGTACACCGCCGAGATTCTTCCAACTCCGAATGGCTTTGGAGAGGCTATGGGGGCCGGTGGCGGCCAAATTATCGGCGCGGGTTTCGGAGAAGGTGGCGGGCCGTTCCTGTGGGAGGGGCCGCCATACAAGAAATACGTCAACTTGCACCCTGCCGAATTCGATGTTTCGGCTGTTATCGGAGTGGGCGGCGGCAAGCAGGTCGGTTATGCAAGGGTGCAAGGTGACCGCGACCACGCGCTGATGTGGTCAGGCTCGGCACAAAAGTATGTCGATCTGGACGTTGCTTCCTACGAAACTGGAACATTGGCTTGGAATACGGATGGTAAGAGCCAGGTAGGCGCGGGTGGGGTCGGCCCATCTATCGGCCATGCCTTGTTATGGCAAGGAACGCCCGAATCGGTGGTCGACCTACATCCTGAGGGATATCAAAGCTCGCAAGGTTATGGCGTCTGCGGAGACCGGCAGATCGGAAACCTCGAAGGCAATATTCCGTGTATGTGGACGGGAGCCGCCGAGAGCATGATTCTACTGCCGCTACCGAAGGGACTGAGCCATGGATTCGCATACGCGATTCAAGGTGATCAAATCGTGGGATCTACTACGGATGGGGCGACCCTCTGGAATGCCGACACATTGGAGATCACCTCCCTTGGAGGTGGTGGAGCCATCGATACGAATGGGTTGCAGCAAGCGGGACTGCGAGGCGTCGACGGAGACTTTCATGCCTTTGCTTGGTCCGGTTCGGAAGAAAGCGCCATCGACCTTCACCAGTTTCTGCCGAAGGGCTATCGGGAGTCAAGAGCTTTGGGAATCGACGAAAGCGGAGCGATCGTGGGTTGGGCGAGACGGCCCAATATGAACCAACAGCCCTTCGTGTGGACCCCAGTCCCCGAGCCATCATCGTTCCTCGCTCTCACACTCGGGCTCGGTCTCCTCGGGCTTCTTGCGAGGAGGTACAAGGTGAGATGAAATTCCTCAGCTTGGAAGGCACGTGTCCTCGTTTACGTGCGTTCTACATGGCGTTCGCCATCGAAGGCTATTTCCGTGCCCGTGACACAGGAGCAAAGTACTTCGGTTCCGTTGTGGCGCCCGTATACGCGGGCATCCCACCGATTGGAGCCTTAACCCCGACAGAAAATGCCGCGGTTCAATGGCCGATGCAGCAGGTTGGCCGGCTTATTCCAACATTTCTGCTTGACAACGCGACCGCTGGTTCTTGCGGCACTCCCGTCGATATAACGTTTGCTTGGAGCCCCATATGATTGCTGCAGTTTTCTTGATCGCTTTCGCTCATTTGCCGGAGGTCACGACGGTTGGTCCTCCACGGGGTCTCGTTCTCCATGTTTCGAAATGCCTACTCGTTCAGGACACCGATGGAGGAATGGATATTCCCAGTAACCTTCTGCTCTTGTCGGAGGATGGCCGGAGGGGGTTCTTTCCTTGGCTCCCGCGCGTCACCGCCTCACCCGATGGGGGCTATTTTGCGGTAGTCGAATTTGCCTCTAGCCAGATGTGGGGAGTTCCGATCTTCCAATACAATGCCACCACGGGGCCGTTCGTGGTGACCCATCGGCAGTGGAGAAACATCGGTTTTCAGCCAGACGTAAGGCTTCGGCTCGGAATCGGCCCGGAGCGAACTACAACCAGACTCCTAGCTAGCGCCAGGTTCGACCGAGTTACGTTGGCTCACCTTGACCAACCCACTCACACCGAGGAAGGGATGAGGCGGTATGGGGGCGTTTCCGAAATTGCTGTCGATGACCTGGAAATCGGGTCGAACAAGCTGATTTACAACACCAATCGCGCCCTCACGGCCATCAAAGACAGGGTGACCAATGCGGTTCTGGTCCGGTTCGACAGAGCAGGCCGGTACGACCTCGTTGGCTCTCGCCAAGCGCGAAGAGTCGGCCCGATCGGTGCTGATCGCGTTCCGATCCATATGGACATCGCGAGCGACACGCTCGTTCTGCTCGATACTGCGAATGATCGCTCAAAAGTCTTAGAGATTTGGTCCATTAAGAGCAACAAGAAGAAACTTGAGATTTCTGCACCCACCGTTGCGGGCGAGCGCACTTGTATTCGACAAACCGCACTTCTTCCGAACGGCGTTCTCCTGACTTCGTTCGAGACAGAGAATGTACCGGTGGCCGGCGGCTCCAAAGCGGCTTTTGCGCTCTATCGAATCGATAGACCCGCAAGGCGATGGGTGCACCTCGGTCCCTTTAGGCTGTCGGGGGCTGCTAACTCCGGCCGCGTACTTCTCATCGCGGGCCCATCGCCAGGCAATAACCAGTACCTCGTGTGGCCGAAGTGATCGGTGCCATTCCTCTTTCACAGCGCGGAAAGCCAGTAAACATTGCATTGGCTTGAAGCCCAATAAATACGATATCCGAACAATCGGGCGCGTTATCCCGTCATGTTCGCAAGCGTTTTTAACCGACGCTTGACAGTTCGCACAAACTAAGGCTATGATGAACGGTTCTATCTCGGATTGGAGGACGCATGGCTAAACGGCTCACACAAGCTTTGGGTGTAGATATCGGCACCCAGAGCATCAAAGTCGCCGGAGTTCGCCTTGGCAAAGACGGCCCAGTGGTGACCGGATTAGCGAAAGGCCCTACTCCCGACAACGCAATCGACCATACCGGCATCTATGACCCGACGGCGCTCGGCGGCGCTCTGCACACCGTGCTCGCACAGGCCGGCATGCTCGGGCTCAAGGATGTGATTTTTAGCATCGCCGGACAGTCGTCAGTTGTTGTGCGCAATCTCGAAGTCCCACGGATGAGCGACAAAGAGCTCTCTGACCATATGCAGTGGGAAATTCAGCGCAACATTCCGTTCGCCGAAAGCACGGTGATCAGCGACTTTCGCCCCGTGGAGAACCCTGCGCTCGAAAACACGCAGAACATGGAAGTGGTGATGGCCGTCTCGCCGCAGAGCGCCATCGGCACGATCCTCGAACTGCTGAAAGCCGCCGGCTGCAGAGCCGCTGCAATCGACGTGGAGCCGCTCGCGCTCGGTAGAGTCCTGCGAAGCTGCCATCCGGCCGATCTCGGCCTGAAGAAAGTTTGCCTCGTCAACTACGGCCACAACACCGCCTCGATCAACATGTACCGAGAGAGCGTTTTAGCCTTCCCGCGCTCTGTCCCCACGGGCGGAGCTGCGCTGACCAAGGCCATCGCGGATTCTTCCGGCCTCACTTCAGAAGAAGCCGAGGCGCGAAAGACCTCCGCTATGATTACCGGAGGCCCAGGCGGCGACGACGGATCGACGGGCACCTATCAGCCTTATAACCCGTTCACTGAAACAGCGGCCGAGACGGCGGCTGATACGGACCTAGTCGAACCTGCCGAGATCGCGGCGGAGGTCGAGCCCGAGCCCGTAGTTGCGCCGATCGTAGCCACAGATTCCGGAGACACTTCGCTTTTTGACTCGTTCCGGCCCCAGCTCGACGAATTCGTAGCCGAATTGCGACGTTCGATCGACTACTACCGAAGTCGCGGTGGGGATATCGATCAGATCGCCCTTTCCGGCGGCGGCGCTGGGCTCAAAGGACTTGGCCCGTACATCGGCAGTTCGCTGGACACGCCGGTGTCCGTTGTCAATCCGCTGCAGGGGATCGGTGTGGATCTGCCTGAAACCTACTCGGTCGAAAGAGCATCTGAATTTGCAGTCGCCGTGGGGATGGGACTCCACATCGCCTACGACTAATAACTGGAGATAACCTTAGCGAATGAAGCTCAACCTGCTTCCGAAATCTGTTGCGAAGAACGTACAAAGCAAGACCGTCTTTTTGACGATGGCCGGGCTGTTGCTGGCCACTCTGCTGGGCAGCTTTTTGTACGCGAGGAAGGTCAGCGGCGACTTGCAGTCATACATCGCTGAGGCGAACGCCAAGCAGCCGCTTGCCGAACAGGTCGTCGCCACCTCCGCAAGCGCGGACAAGATCATCGCGGACGCCAAAACCGTTCTCACAAACTCGGCTCTCGTCAAGGAGATCGACGTTGCCAATGGCAAGTACCCAAGGCTGTACAACACCCTTCGGCTGTACCTTCCGCGCTTCCTCAGGGTGCGCTCGCTCAGTGCGCAGTCCGGGGGCCCGGCGGCTTCGGTCGTTACGATTCAGGGCTATCTCAAAACCTTCCAGCAATACAGCGACGTCATGATCGCGCTATTGCGTTTCCCGGGCTGCTCCGCAGTTGGCCGCAGCGGCTTCGGCCCCGTCGCCCCGGGCGACCAGGGACCGTTCGGCTATAACCCGGACGCAGCCGCGAGGGGGCCCATCCCCGGTTACTCTGCGGTTACGCTGACGATGGCAATCACCTCCGGGCCGCACGCGAATCTTCAAGCGCCAGATGTGAGGGCGACACTTTCCGGGGCCGTGAGCGGCGCCGGAGGAGCTGCACAAGGAGCGCCTGGTACTCCCCCTCCGGGAGTCGGACCAGCGAGCAGCGTTGGCGGCGGACTGTTGGGCGGCAGGAAGATGGGGAGGTAGAACGGTGAATCTACAAATGGAGTTTGTTCAATATGTTTAAGCTCAACCCGATTACCTTCGTTGTTGTTGGCATCGCGCTAATTCTTACGACAATCGCAGGCTTCTATTTCCTAAAGATCAGACCCGAGCAGGAAGAGATGGGTTACTGGATAGACAAGAACCAAAAGCTCGACGAGATCATTTCCGAGGGAAGCAAGACGGCAGCCGTCGAACGGGTTCGAGAGGCCATGACGAAAGTCCGCGACGCTGAATCTGCTTGGAAGCTGACCGCTCAGCGCCGAACGCCGAGCGCGGGCCAAATCAACCTGACACCGCAGCGCTGGCAGCTCGTCGTGAACACCCGTCGCTGGCACGGCCGTGTGGAGGCCGATCTTCGGAACTGGATTCGAAGGGCCGGCGTTCGACTCGTTTCGCCTGCCGGAGGAATCCAGGTTCCGTTCCCGACGGACATGCCGAACGAGCTCGTCC
Organism: Armatimonadota bacterium; assembly: GCA_013816225.1. GTDB lineage: Bacteria > Armatimonadota > Fimbriimonadia > Fimbriimonadales > ATM1 > JACDEQ01. The sequence continues at coordinate 5,603 of JACDEQ010000118.1, forward strand.
AATACTATTTCAACTATCCGGCCTTCCCGTTCCCGATCGCGATATGGGACCTCGGCGCGGTGACCGTGGCAGGGACATATGACCAAATCATGAGCCATGTCAAATCGTGGAGCGCTATCCCGCACTATATCGCGAGCGTGCGGGGCCTTTCGCTCACCGGTAGCGGTTCGCGACTTCAGGCAACCTACGGTCTGACGTTAGTCGTCTATATTAACACGCAGTTCGTATCCGGAGGGCCCGCCGAAAACGGCAAGGTCCCGGACCTGGGTTCCACGGGCGATCAGGCTCAGGGAGGCCAGAATCAATCCGGTACGATGGCCAAGCCCGGGCCTGGTGGCGGCGGCGGCGGCGCAGGAGCCGGGCCAACTCCGATCGCAATCGGAGGCGGAAGATAATGAAGAACGGAATAAAGAAAGTTGTGATTCTGGCGTCGGCGTCGGCGATTGGTTTGACGGTCGTTACCGGCTGCAAACCGCGTGAGCCGGACATGCCTCAGCCTTTCGGCGACCTAACCAGCGACCTGAAGAAGGAGTTCGCAGCTACCGCTCCGCCCCCACCTTTGGCAGGTACGAAGCGCGACTTGCGATCCTACACGAAGGAGCAGTTGATCGCCAGTGCCAACGTTCCTGTAAGGGCTCGCTACAACCCCTTCGCCCTTTTCGCCCAAGAGATAACTTTCCAGAACGGAATTCGCTACGACAGGATTCTTTCGAATCTTCCGAATGAGTCGAACAGCGGGCTCCCCTACTCGCTGCTCGTGCCACCGCCGGTCGAGCCACCGCCCGTGGAACTCGCCGAGCCGGAGCCACAGCCTTACCGACGCCTCAGCGGCATCTACTTTGGCGAAACGGTTACCGCCCTTATCGAAATGGGGGACGGCAAGACGTATCTCGTTTCACCCGGAGACCGCGTGGGCGAGACGGAGTGGTACGTCGAAGCCATCGACGCTGAGAAGGTTACGCTCGTGCGCTCCGGAAACAAGGATCCGCGAAGAATTTTCGTCCGTCTCGAATCCAGGCCGTTCTTCACACCCGAGCCGGGCGGCGGTGGTGGCCAAGGAGGCGGCGGTGGCAGCC
>JACDEQ010000119.1 GCA_013816225.1 Armatimonadota bacterium
TGCCTTCGGACGCGGCGAGCGCCAAATTCTCCGCGACTGAAAACTGCGGGACCAGCATGAAATGCTGATGGACGACGTCGACTCCTGCCGACTTCGCCGCGCGGGCGTTCGAAAAGCGGGTCGGAAAGCCGTCGAGCATGATGTCCCCGGAGTCGGGCTGAATGTTGCCGGAGAGGATTCCGACCAAGGTCGACTTTCCGGCCCCGTTCTCACCCAACACGGCGTGTACCTCGCCAGGGTAAAGACCGATGTCGACGGCCTCGATCGCCGTGACGCGTCCATAGCGCTTGGTTAATCGTTGCCCGACGAGGACGGGGTCGGTAACCGTCCTAGAACTCCAGCCTGGGCACTTTGAGTTGTCCTGAAACGATCTTGCCCACCATGAGGATCGCTTCAGCCTTGATATCTTCAGGAATCTTGAACGGAGGATTGGGATTCCAAACGATTCCTACAGCACCATCCGCCATCCCCCTGAGGCGCACTCCCGCTTTGAATTTGCCTTCCTTCAACTGTTTCGCCAGTTCGACGAAGACCGGGCCAGCGTTGATTGTCGCGCTCGCGATGACAACGTCGGGAGCGGCTCCCGCTTGGTCGCTGTTGGTGCCAAAAGCGAACGCTCCTCGCTCCTTGCAGGCTTCGAAAACGCCCTGTGCGGCAGCATTGGCTTGATGGATGATGTAATCGGCTCCCTGTGCGATGAAGGCCAGGGTTTGCTGCTTCGCGGCTCCGATGTCGTCGTTGGAATTCGTGTATGCCTTTAAGACCCTAACGCTCGGCCTGACGGCTTTTGCGCCGGCCTCGAACGCTCGGAAGGTGCTTTCGATGCTCGGTACGTTGGGGCCGCCCACCATGCCGAGTGTCCCCTTGAGCGAAAGCTTCGCGGCGACCATGCCAAGGACATATGTGCCTTGCTCCAAATTGAAGCGGAAGGTGCCCACGTTTGTTGCGGTCTTGTCACCGCTCGAGCTGATAAAAACTGTCTTTGGAAAGTCCTTGGCGACCTCGATGCCGATCTGGTTGTATTCGTAACCGTGGCCGATTACCAGGTCGAAATCTTTCTGAGCATACGAGCGCATCGCGTCCTTGATGTCTTGCGGCGAGAAGGCTACGATGTTCTGTGTGTCCGCCCCAAGTTCGAGCTTAATGGCTTCCAGGCCCCGATAAGCCAAGGCGCTCCATCCGCTGTCGTTGACCGGGCCGGGAGTAATCAGTGCTACCTTGAAGTCGTCGTCATTGAGTTTGGCAGCCTCCGGTTTCGAGTCTCCGTCGCAGCCGGCCAACGACGCAAGGGCGATTATTGCAAGCGGGGAGATTGGCAGTCGTTTCACTGTAAAGTTTCGGTGAGCAGGATAGCTTCGGCGACTTCCTTCATGCTCTTCCGGGTGTTCATGCTGGATTGCTGCATCCGGCGGTAGGCCTCGGATTCGCTTAGACCCTGCTTCTCGATCAGCACGGATTTGGCTTTTTCGACCAGCTTTCGCGTTTCGAGCCTTTCGTTCAAGTTCTCGATTTGGCCGGCAAGGTCCTTATTCTGCTGGTATCTGCTAACGGCAACCTCGATCGCCGGCGGAAGGTCGTTTGGCTTGAACGGCTTGACGAGGTACGCGAACGCGCCAGCCTCTTTGGCGCGGTCGATGAGCTCGCGGTCGCTATACGCGGTGAGCAGAATTGCAGGGGCGATTTGGCCTTGCACGAGCTCCGACACCGCTGTGATGCCGTCTTTGATCGGCATCTTGATGTCGAGAACGCAGATATCCGGCCTCAGTGACGTGGCCAAATCGACCGCCTCCTGGCCGTCCCCGGCTTCGGCCACGACCTCGTAGTCGAGGTTCTGCAGCATCTGCTTGAGGTCGAGTCGGATGATCGGGTCGTCGTCGGCAACCAGTACTCGGAGCTTCGCCATCGTGCCGCAAGAGTCTACCCTTCAGGAGTCTGGTGGCTACGTCGATTTAGCGGCGCGACCGCGTTCTAAGGGCGAGTGCGCCGACGCCGGTGACGAGGCCGAGGATGGTCGCGGGCTCTGGGATCGCGTGCATTTCGATGAGGTCTACGCTCAGCGGCCGGTAATCGCGGCCGTCCGCGCCGCCGAAACCCATCGTCACCCATTCCGCGGCCTCGATGGAAACGCCCATGTGCTCGTAGATCAACTCCCCATCGATCCAAGCGCGCCCCACGTTTCCGATCCTTTGCATCCTGAACTCATGGACGCCGGGCGGCGGCGCCTCGAAATACAGCTGCTGCCCGCCCCTGAAATATGCTGAGATAGTGGGAGACTCCCCGGGGTTCGCGCGGTACGCCATAAAGCCGAGCTGCCACGCGGGGAAATAACCGCTCTGATCGAAACCTATGTACAGCTGGTTGTCGGCGCCGTCTCCCCACGCCACGATCGCCCTGAGGTCTAAGTCCGTCAGCCAGTTGCCTTGAGGATCGGTGAGCGCAGTCCAGGTCATCAGGTTATTCGGGTTGCCGGGCTCGCCGGGAAAATAGACTCGGGTGACGTTCAGCCAGCTATCACCGACGTTGTACTCTGCCTGCTCCCATTCCGTTTGAAGATACCAGTAATCTCCAAGCTCGTCGCCTTCGAAGTGATCGTAGAAGGCAAGACCAGGAAACGACGCAGCGAGGGTGAGCGAACCAATGATAACTCTAATCATTTCATTCCTCCTAAGGGGTCACGCTGGTTATCTTCACATACTGCGCCACAGACGGAACGTTGTGCGGCGTACTGTCGTCGAAGACAAACAGATAGTAGTTTCCTGGTGGCGCGTCGGTGGAGGACGTCGGCGCCTGCACGCGGAACGTGTTTTGCGCGATTTGCGTGAAGTTCGTCAGCGGCACGTAGCGCTGGTTCTGGTCCAATCCGTGAGTCACTGAGCCAAGGCGAACGAGCGCGATCTTCGAGATCGACTTCCCCTGTGCGAAGGTCATTGTGACGTTAAAATAGCCGGAGTACGCGACGCTGAACGGTACGGAGGGAGACGTAATGACCGGCCTCGTCGGGTTGCCCTGCAGATAGTGCGGCGTGAAGCGCTGGTAAGTCGGCGGGGCACCCTCCGGCCAGTTGCCGCCTCCCACGAAAACCTCTCCGGTTTTGAGCAAGAGACCGATGGAATGGTAGCGCCTGTACTGCGCCATTGCCGCGTCCTGAAGATGCCAAGTGTTCGTGGCCGGATCCCAGATTTCGGACTTGCGGTAGTCGTAGTGGTCATAGAGGGGGTCTTCAGGCTCCAGCCCCTGGTCGCTTATGAAGTTTCCGCCTCTGCAGAGCACCGTCCCGTCTGCCAGCAAGACCAGGGTGTGGTTCTTGCGGCGGTAGTTCATCGTCGTCGGCGTCGACCAAACCGGGTTTGTCTGATTCAAATCGACAGTTGAGGCAAGGTTGGTTGCGCCAACATGGCCGTTAATAGTCACGTTACCGCCTCCGGATTTCATAACCTTGCCGGGCAAGTACATCACGGCAGAGCCTTGACGAAGTCCCGCAGGCGGTTCGTTGCCTGAAGAGATTCTCGTCCAACCCGCCGACAAATCGCCAGGATAGATTCGATAAGCTTCCACGTTGTGCCCTCCGAGCCAGAATATCGCCGGTATGCCTGCGTGGCGGAATATAAACACATATGGGTAGTAGCCGAGATCGCCGCCTCCCGGCATCAGCGCTTGGGCCGGGGTTTGCACAATCGCCCCACTGGGCGGAACGCTCGGGTCGTAGATTTCCGGCTGCCTGCGCCAGACAAGTATGCCTCCCACGAGGTCACTGCCCGACGTTATGAACACTCTGCCGTCGTGCATGCCCGTAGTCGACGGATACCATCGGCCATAGAGCAAACTCGGCGGCGGCTCGTTGGGAGGTGTGTTCCACCATTCTCCCGGATCATCGCAGGCACCGTTGCCGCCCAAGCAGGTTCGTGCAGGAGCCATCGGGTCAAAACGAATCGACACTCGCCCCGTACGGCGAGACCGAGGATAAAGTGCAGAGCGGGTACAATAAAGGCCGACATTTGCAGGAGACCACGACAAGGATGGCCCCTGGCCGTCCTTTTTTGTTCTGACCTTCAGGTGGTAGAAATCATGGATCGCGAGTTCTTACAAGCTCTAAAAACAATGGCGCAAGAGCGGGATATTCCCGTCGAGGAGTTGATTTCCGAGATGGAGATTGCCCTCGCAGCGGCATACAAACGCCACGTTGGAGCGATCGGCGAGGTTATCGTTCGCATCGACACCGAGCAGAGCAAGATGCACGTCGTTTGCGAGAAAGAGGTGGTTGGCGTAGTGACCAACCACTTTTATCAAATGGCAATCGAGGAAGCCAGAAAGCGCAACCCGAAAGCGGAAATCGGCGACTTCGTTCCAGTTGAGATCGCACCCGAAAGCTTCGGTCGAATCGCCGCACAGACGTTCAAACAGGTCCTCCAGCAGAAGCTGCGTGAAGCTGAGCGCAAGCGCACCATGGAAGAATTCAGCGACCGGCTAGGCGAGGTGATCGCTGCGACTGTCGCGCGTCGGGAAGGCGGCGACGTTGTCCTGACCGCTGGCCGCAGCGAGTGTGTGCTTCCCAAGCGCGAGCAGGTGCCGATCGAACCGTATCGGATCAACGACCGAATTCGATGCTATGTGCTCAAGGTGGAAGAAGACCCGCGCGACAAGGGCCCTCGGGTTATCGTTTCACGAACCCACCCGAACCTTCTAAGGAAGCTCTTTGAAATCGAGGTTCCCGAGATCGGCGCCGGCACGGTGGAGATCATGGCCGTTGCCCGTGAAGCCGGACAGCGCAGCAAGATCAGCGTGATCAGCCACGACGAGCGGGTGGATCCCGTCGGAGCGTGCGTTGGCCAGCGGGGCGCTCGAGTCCAGCAAATCGTGAATGAGCTGTACGACGAAAAGATCGACATCATCCCATACTCGGAGGATGCGGTCGGTTACATCACGGCAGCTCTCGGTCCGGCGAAGATCGCCTCGGTTAAGCTGAAGGAAGAGGACAAGAGCGCATTTGTGACGGTTCCCGATAGCCAGCTTAGCCTAGCGATCGGCAAGGGTGGCCAGAACGTCCGCCTCGCTGCGCGGTTGACCGAATGGAAGATAGATATTCGTAGCGAATCCCAAGCTGCCGAAGGCGCAGCCGCCAAGGTCGGAGAGGGGCGGTGATACGTGTCGGAGCCGATTCGAACCTGCATTGCGTGTGGCTTGAAGAAGCCTAAGGGCGAGCTAATTCGAACCGCGGCCAGCCTCGATGGAGAGGGCCGCGGAGCCTACGTGTGCATCTCCGCAGCGTGCGCCGAAAGGGCGCTGAAGCGCAAAATGTTCGCGCGACCCCTGCGAGTTGGCGAGGATGCGATCGATTGGGTCCGCCTAGAACGAGAATTGATGGAGAAAGTGAACTTAACGAATGCCTAAACTTGAAGTCGAAAGCCTGGCCGGTGAGCTAAAAGCCCTGCCCTCGCAGGTGACGCATGTGCTCGCCGAACTGGGGGCATTCACCGACAATGGCTCCGTAGATCTCGACGCGGACTATCTAGACGTGGTCAAGGAAGCGGTCCAAGAAATGGTCGAGGCCAAGCAGGTCGCCCTCGCTCCCGGCGCAACGCCCCGCGACATCGCAGCGGCGATCGGCGTAGCGCAGCCGGAGGTCCAAAAAGCTCTCATTTCGTCGGGCACTTTCGCCACCCTTGCCACTTCGCTTGCCCCGGATGTGGCGGAAAGGGTAACTGGCAAGTTCGGCTACAAGGTCAAGTGGGCCGAGCCCGCGAAGCCGAAGGTGGCCGAAGAGGCGCCCAAGCGGAAGAAGCCCGGCAGCGGAGAGCAGCTCAGGCCGCCGGTGGTCACGATTCTCGGCCACGTCGACCACGGCAAGACCAGTCTGCTCGACTATATCCGCAAAGCCAAGGTAGTCGACAAAGAATTCGGTGGCATCACCCAGCACATCGGCGCATACCAGGTGCAGGTAGAGGACCAGAAGATCACCTTCCTCGACACGCCGGGCCACGAAGCGTTCACCGCGATGCGAGCGCGCGGAGCGCAGGTCACCGATATAGCCGTTCTCGTTGTGGCCGCCGACGACGGTATCATGCCGCAGACGGTGGAGGCGATAAATCACGCCAAGAACGCGGACGTGCCAATTCTCGTCGCCGTCAACAAAATCGACAAGGAGGACGCTAACCCTACGCGCGTCAAACAGCAATTAGTGCAGAACGGATTGGTGGCGGCTGACTTCGGGGGAGACACCGAGATTGCCGAGGTTTCGGCAAAGACCGGAGAGGGCATCGACGACCTGCTCGAGCTGATTACCCTCCAGGCAGGCGTCATGGAACTCAAGGCCGATCCGGGCGGCGATGTCGAGGGTGTGGTTATCGAGGCTAAAGTCGACAAGGGCAGAGGCCCGGTCGCCACTGTGCTCGTGCACACCGGCACCCTCAAGCAGGGCGACGCCGTCCTCGTGGGCAGTTCCTACGGCAGGCTAAAAGCCATGTTCGATTTCGCCGGCAAGCCTATGAAGGAAGCCGGGCCGAGCACTCCCGTCGAAATCCTCGGGCTCGACCAGGTACCCATGGCGGGCGACAAAGTGCGCGTGGTTATCGACGAGAAGGAGGCCCGGTCGCAGGCCGAAGATATACGCCAAGACGTCCGGTCCGAAGAGTTTTCCGACAAGATCGCGAAAGTAACTCTGGCTGATCTGCAGG
>JACDEQ010000120.1 GCA_013816225.1 Armatimonadota bacterium
GGTCCATTCTTCGAAGCCGAGTCTACCCGGCGGCCGCCGGCTCCTTACCGAACGCCGGCACTTCGGAAGCCAGCTTCTCGAACACTTCGTCGGCGTTGAAAGGTGGCACGGCGTTCAGCATCCGCATCGTGATCTCGCCGAACGCCTTCCAAGCCGGCTTCGCCATGCCCTTCGGGGCGAGGATTTGCTGGACGTGCTGCACCCGACGCTCGCAATTGGTGTACGACCCGTCCATCTCACTAAACGCGCACGCCGGCAGAACCACGCTCGCGTATTGCAGCGCCTTGGTCTTGATAATGTCGTGCACCACGAGAAACTCGACATTCTCGAGTGCCATCTTCACCAGTTCCTGGTCTGGCCAAAGTGCGAACGGATCGCATTGAAGAAGCCAAAGCGATTTCATCGTGCGGTCGCGGCAGCTCTCCAGAATCTCCCTCGTTCTCATGCCGTTTTCAGGCAGGATCCCAATGTCGAGGGCGCCTTGCTCGTTCGCTTCGGTGGCGAAAAGGTTGACCTTGCCGCCCAAGCTTTTCAAGGCCGCAACGACTTCCTGGCCGTTCGGCAGATTGTAGAGGGAGCGGCTTGCAGCGACGATGAAGTCGCCTTTCAGCTCCTTCTTGAGGGCTTTGATCGCTTCCGGTTCCTTGCCCGCCTCGTACCGAATCTTCTTGGAGGCAAAGGTGTCGGCTTCTTGCGCGTCGGAGGATGCGACGATCACCTTCGCGCCGTTCTTGAACCATGTTTTCCTAATCCGCAAGAACACGATTGGCTGTTCGGCCGCGAGGTTGCCGCCGAAGATAACGATCGTGGGAGACGCCTCGAAATCGACGATCGCGGATTCCACGTGCGACACGTCGTCGTTCGGCGGGTGAGCGTACCACCTATGATCGAGATTGCCGCTTTCGAACGCATCCTTGAAGAGGCCTTTGAAAAGGTAAAGGTCTTCGTTGCTCGGCCTGCCGCTCGTTAGACCCGCAACCGCAGAACCGCCACCCTTGAACCGGTCGATGATGTGCCCGTAGGCCTCTGCCCAGCCCGTTTCGACGAGGGTGTCTGACTGCCGAACCAAAGCGCTTCGCAGGCGATGCTTAGAGTTCAGGTAATCCTGCCCAAACTTGCCCTTATCGCACGTCCACTCTTCGTTAATCTCCTCGTTCGTTCGGCCGCTGATCCTGACCATTTGGTCGACGCGGTAATCGAACCACACGTTGCAACCGTTCGAGCATTCCGTGCAAATAGAAGGCCTCGACTCCAAATCCCATGGCCTCGCCCTGAAGCGATACTGCGTACTCGTTAAAGCGCCGACGGGGCAGATTTCTATAACATTTCCGCTGAATTTTGAATCGAAGTCGGTTAGTTCGAAAGTGCGGGGCTGCATCGCGGCTCCACGGAAGAGGAACGCCAACTGCGCGTCCCCTGAGATCTCCTCGGTGAACCGAACGCACCGGCCGCACTGGATGCACCGTTCCAAATCCAACGTGACATACTCGCTCAATGGAAACGCCTTCGGCAGGTGCCGTTTCGACTCCACGTAGCGGCTCGTGGAAGGCCCGTAGAAGAGCGTGTTGTTCTGGAGCGGGCACTCGCCGCCACGGTCGCATACAGGACAGTCGAGCGGATGGTTTATCAACAAAAACTCGAGCACGCCTTTCCTGTCCTCCCGTATGCTCTCGGTGTCGGTCAGGATCACCATGTTCTTGTCGGCGCCCAGCGTACACCCCGCCTGCGGCTTGGGCATCATCCTCACAGTGCCGTCCGGCTGTTTGAATCCGACTTCGATGAGGCACATTCGGCACATACCAACCGGCTTCATTCGCGAGTGGTAACAAAAAATCGGAATTTCGAGGCCGAGACGCTTGACCGATTCGACGATGATCTCGCCCTTCGGAACTTCCAGGTCAATGCCGTTGATCGTGATGGTGACTTGGTCTTGCATGTTAGATACGCGGCCCAGCCTGAGACAGCCGAGCGTTGTTCTACCCTATATGCCTCGTTCATTCACGAACCGACACCGGCATAACTTCAACAGCATCGGCGGCAATCAAGGACAGCCGCGTCAATGCAGGCTAAGACATCCGCCGAACGGGTCCTGCGGTAACCTTCCCCCTGAGCTTTCCGGTGACGGCGTTCCAATAGCGCACCTCGCTCAAGTTATAGGCGAGGAGGGTTTTGCCGTTGCGCGTAAGTGCCAGCCCCTTGACTGGGTCCTTGAAACCCTTCCATATCCGAAGCAGTTTGCCGGTTGCCAAGTCGAATCGGGCGATTCGGCCATCACGACCGCCAAGGAACGCTTCCTTACCGCTTCCCGATGCACAGACGCTGCGCACGATGAAGCTCGGAACGACAACCGTCTTTTTGGGCCGAACGGTGTTGTCGACTCTCCTTCCGGTGTCCATGATAACGCCGCCCTTCGGAAAGAGCCTGGGGTCAAGACGTGCGCACCAACCGTCGCCCGCGAAGACTAAAACATTCCCATCACCCGAGAACGCCATGTATCGGATACCCTCAGGTTCCCTCACGGGCCAGCCCTCCCATTTCTTGGCAGGCTCACTCTCAGGATCCCAAAAGCGGAGCCCAATCTCACTGTTGACCGATGCGACGAGACTTCCCTTCGGGCAGATCGCTGCAGCAGTCGAACGTGTTTTCCAATTGTGAACGAAGTAGGCGTGGCGCCAGGTCGCCACCGTGTGAGCCAACATCTGGTCGTGCTCCCCATAAAGCGAGCCAAGGACGAATTTGCCGTCGCCCGAGAAACCCACGACGTTCATGGCCGATGGGGAATCCTTGGCTGCCCAGAGAGCGACCCTGGCGACGACCTTGCCGTCCGACACACGCCAGATGGGATTCACCCCGCCATCGGGGCCGAGGTTCCCTGCAGTCAGGTATGTGCCGTTCGGGGAAAATGCAGGCTTGGTAAAGAAGCCGTCGCCGACATTGTGGCTGGGGCACCGAAAGCGGCGCACGAACTTCCCGTTGGAGACGCGGAACAGCCTGATCTCCGTGCTCGCATTGCCGACCGCGAAATACTTCTCGTCCGGCGAAAGGGTGATGCCGGCTTCGTAAGCATCTTGGGCGCGGGCAATGGCGGCAGTGCAGACGAATATCAGCGTACTGAGCTTTCGCATTGCGCCAGTCTATCCGACCCAAGTCGCAAACAACGGTGTGCAAAAGAACAAGCCTGGCCAACTCGTCTTCCTCGTCCCCGCCCGCAAGTCCAAGCTTCGTTCCCGGCACGTCCTTCTTGGAGGTCCGCTAGGTGCTTCCGGTGAAGCCATCAATAGTGTTAGCCATCGGCGGTTCGCTCTACACTGACTGGCGATAGATTCGCCGGTAAACTCCGGCTAATGCTGCTCGGCCCGAAGATAGCCGTCATAGGGGCAGGGAGCCTGCGTGCCGGCGTGCCGATCCTCGCCAGCCTTGCCAACCTACCCCTGGCTCCCGAAACGCGGCTCAGCCTGCACGATGAGCACGACGAGGCCCTCGACCTATTTGAACGACTCGCCCGCGTATTCGCCGCCACAAACGACCTGGAGCTCTCCATCCAAGCGGCCGACGACTTGGACCACGCCCTAGACGGCGCCAGCGTCGCCATCCTGGCGTTCGGCTTGGGCAAGTCAGCAGCCAAAGCCGAGGCTTGGATGAGAACTTGCCGCGATGCCAGTCTCCGGATCGCGACGATGGTTAGGGCTACTCTTCTCCATCCGAAATTCGAGGTTATCAACGAGTGGCTCTACGGGCTCGAAGCAGCGCCTATTCTCGTCAATCTCGTCTCGCCGGCCGAGCGAAGCTCTCAGCTGCTCACCGGCGAAGCATTTCACCTCGATTGGCCGCCGCCGCTCGGCCAAGACCGTCGGGTCTCCACCGCCCACCAGGTGTTGCGCTGGATAAGGGGCGACGACCTGCCTTACGAACCGCTAAAGACCAACGCGGAGAGTCCGTTGGTTAGTGCGCTGCTGGATGCTAAGCCTGCGCCGGAGAACCGTTTCAATTCGCAAGCTCTGGCAACCTGGATGGCAGAGTTGGCAGCGGCCTGCCCGGGTTGTGCGCCGGAGGCGCTATTCGCTGACTAGCCGCCCGTTATACGAAGAACGTCATCCCATCTCCGATACAGCTTGAGGCTGACGAAGAGCGAAACGATGCAAACGACGACCGTGATTACGGCAACCCATCGGGCTATGCGAAGCGCCGCTTCCGCTGCGGCGACTTCAGGAACGTCAGCGACCATACCCCTCGCCAGTTTCCCCAGGAAGAAGATTTGCAGCAACGCGAAAATCCCTACAGCGCCTATCGAAGCACCCATTTGGAGCGCATACGTGACGGCGCCATCTAGCGTGAACAGCACATCTTGCTGATAGAGGGTAAGCGCTATGGGAACATAAATCGCCCAGCCGATTCCCACAATGTTGAGCATGGTAAGAAGCCATCCTATCCCCAAGTATCGGTTGCCGATTCGCTGGCCACGTTGAACTGCGTTATCCACTGAACTTCCTAAATATTAGCGTGACATTATGGCCGCCGAAGCCAAATGAGTTCTTCATCACCCATTCCACATCGGCTTTGCGAGACTCGTTAGGCACATAGTCGAGGTCGCATTCGGGATCCGGCGTTTCGTAGTTGATCGTCGGATGAATTGTTCCCGTCTCAAGAACCTTGATGCAAACGATCGATTCGATTGCGCCCGCTGCCCCTAAGGTATGACCGATCATCGATTTGGTGCTGCTCACGGGGACCTTGGATGCCAGATCGCCAAACACCTTCTTGATGGCCACGGTCTCGAGCCGGTCGCCGTAAGGCGTGCTTGTTCCGTGCGCATTGATGTAGCCGATCTGCTCGGGCTTTAGTCCCGCGTATTTGAGGGCAAGAGACATCGAACGGCGTGCCCCGTCACCTTGGGGCTCGGGCTGAGTTATGTGAAAAGCATCAGCCGACATGGCATAGCCGACGATCTCACCGTATATCGTGGCGCCACGCGCTTTGGCATGCTCCAGGCTTTCCAAGATGACAATGCCCGCCCCCTCTCCCATAACGAAACCATCCCGGTTAAGATCCCACGGCCGACTTGCGCCCTCGGGATCGTCGTTTCTCGTACTAAGGGCGCGCGCGGCGCAAAAGCCAGCTAGCCCGATCTCGGTTATAGGCGCTTCCGCCCCGCCCGCGACCATAACGTCGGCTTCGCCACGGCGAATGACATGTGAGGCGTCGCCGATGGCGTTTGCGCCGGTGCTGCAAGCGGTAACCACACAGCTGTTCGGCCCTTTGAGGCCGTGCTGGATGGAAATATATCCACTTGCCATGTCTGGAATCATGTACGGCACAAGAAATGGCGAAACTTTCCCGGGGCCCGCTTCAATGTGACGGCGGTGCTGCTCGCCCAGAATATCGAGCCCTCCGATTCCAGAACCGATCAGCACTCCTACTCGCTCCAGATCGGTCGAATCCAACTTCAAGCTCGAATCGTCGAGCGCCATTTTGGTCGCGGCAACCGTTAGCTGGAGAAATCTGGACAGCCTGCGAGACTCCTTCTTATCGAGCCAATCGTCCGGGTCGAAGTCTTTGATCTCCGCAGCGATTTGGGCGCTGAACTCGGACGGGTCCAACGCGGTAATCCGAGACACGCCACTTTCACCGGCGACCAGGTTATTCCACAAGGAATCGACGCGGTTGCCGAGAGGCGTTACGACGCCCATTCCGGTGATAACTACCCTGCGCGGTGGCTCGGTTTGTAGAGCGTGCGATTCGACTACGCGCTCTTCTCCTCGAGCTTTTTGCTGATGTAGTCCACAGCCGCGCCGACCGTTTTGATGCTCTCGACCTCGTCGTCCGGAATTTCGATGTTGAACTCATCCTCGAATCCCATAACGAGTTGAACGACATCGAGCGAGTCTGCCCCGAAATCCTCCATAAAGGAAGATTCCAAATTGATCTCGTCTTCCTTGCGATTCAACTCTTCAACGATCACTTTCCTGACTCTATTCAAAACGTCTTCCATTATCACCTGTACCTTGTTTGTTATAGCGACAGACCACCGTCGACGACGAGCACTTGCCCCGTAATATAGGACGAGCCCTCTCCTGCCAAAAACAGCGCAGCCGATGCTATATTCTGAACGGTTCCAAGCCTACCTAACGGAGCTGTATTATGGACGTGTTCGCGCAGATTCTGTGGCAGCTCCGCAGTCATGTCGGTTTCTATGAAGCCGGGAGCGATTGCATTGCACGTGATTCCTCGACTCCCGAACTCTCTTGCAATCGATTTCGTGAAACCGATGAGACCCGCCTTGCTCGCCGCATAGTTTGCCTGGCCGGCCTGGCCACCAAGCCCAACGATGCTTGTGATATTGATGATTCTTCCCCACCGCGCCTTCATCATCGGTTTTGAAGCTGCCCTCACGCAATCGAACGCGCCCTTAAGAATAACGTTCATGACGGCGTCCCAATCGTCGTCAGACATTCTGATAAGAAGCTGGTCGCGTGTGATGCCGGCGTTGTTGACCAGAATGTCGAGTCCGCCCAAACGCGCGACCGTTTCGGCAACGGCCGCATCGACCTCGCCACCGTCAGCCACATCGCACTTTAGCGCTATGGCGCTGTTCCCCGCTTCGCCAACGGTCGCGACGCACCCGCCATCGGTGCTGGATAAACATGCAAC
>JACDEQ010000430.1 GCA_013816225.1 Armatimonadota bacterium
CCATAGGCGCGGTTATTTTTTGTGTTTGAGCAGCCGCACGAACTCATCATCAACGACGATCATGCGGCCGAGGCGTTGAGCCGTGTAGGGGCCCTTGCGCTCGAGTGCTGTAATCTGCGGCGGGGAGGGTCTTGGAGGTCTTGACTGCGGAAGGTGCCGGACAACGCATTGGCGGCGCGGATTGTAGAACTATATAAGCGGGCTATCGCCTGGCGCGAGCTTGTCGAAGAGGGCGAGATGTCTGTTTTGCAAACTTGCCTGAGCAGCTTCCCAATCTTCGCTCTCAGCGGCATGGAAAGGGCTTTCACGCGTTTAGTATCGACGCTTGCTCGACGCGACGAGTGACTGGAGGGATGAATCGCTGCCTTCGAGTTGCTCCACCAGGTACTTCTGGCCGAATGTAGAGCCGTCCGGTGCCTTCCTTGACGGAGCTCCACGGAAGCGTGAGATTCGCGTAAAGCCTCAGGGTTCCTCCGCTGACGTAATCGGGACTATGAAAGACTTCTGGCACAACTATAGCCTAACGATCTTACTCACCATTCTCTTTTGACCGCGTGGGCCGGGCAGACCTACACGGGCTGGATCGAATTCATAGCAGAGCAAGCGAAGCGCGGGGAGACGCTAGCCGTTTTCGGCAAGTTCGGATACTTATGGCCATGGTTGCAGGCCACACTCGAGAACTGGCAATCGGAATGGCTCCAATTAATGACCTTCGTACTCTTCACAACTTTCCTTATTCACAAGGGGAGCCATGAATCGAAGGACGCCGATGAAGCGATGCAAGCGGCCCTCGATCGCATCGAGCAAAAAGTCGAAAGCCTTGAGAAAGGCAATGTTCAAGGCTAGATTAAAATCAACGTGCGGACGCCAATCAAGATTCTTCCCAGCGCATCTACAGGCATCGTCCGTCGACACCTCGTTCTATGACAGGCGTGCCTGAACTGCGCTTGACACGCCTGACATTTGCCACTCATACTATCCGCGTATCCGCTTTCGAGGAGCAAAGGATCGACTCGGACCTAAGCGGCCCCTAACGGAGTGGGAATCACGTTGTCCGAGGGAGGTAGGAAAGATGCATTTTATTGAGCTTCGCAACCGTGTCCTGGCAGGACTCTCCAAGGCACTTGTTCTTTTCATTGCTTTAGCACCCGCCTTCGCCAAAGCCGATCGGCCCAACATTCTTTGGATGGCGGCAGGAACCCAGGCCTCAAACATCGCAATCTCGCCGGACGGTCAGACATTCGCGACGAGCGGCATGTTCGAGTTCTCGGTCCGCATATGGCGGGTCTCCGATGGCGCGTACATTCGGACAATCCCTGCGTCCTACAGCACTATCTGGTCGATCGCTTATTCGCCGGATGGCCAGTACATCGTCATCGGGCGCGAGGGCGTCGCCGGCGACGACAGGGCGACCGTGGAGATCTGGCGGGTCTCCGATGGCACGTTTGTTCGGGGCCTAAATCCAGGCACGGACGACAATTTCACGAACGCCTGGACGGTGGCCGTGTCGCCGGACGGCAAGTACGTTGGAGTCGCCTTCACCCACTACAACGGCATTCGGATCTACAACTTCAACGGCGGTCTAGTGAGAACGCTGCCGTCCGGGGGCTATGCCGTTGCCTTTTCGCCCGACGGCAAGATGGCAGCTGGCACAATCAATGGCGCCACCCGTCTTTGGCAAGTCTCTAATGGCGCCGTTCTTCAGACCTTGGGCCAGGCGGGTACCCATTACGCCTTCTCGCCCGACTCCACGAGGCTGGCCGTGGCGTCCGAGTCCTTCGAGCTGCCCCTCAAAATCTTTCGCACTGCCGACGGAGTATTGGAAAGGTCGTTCGGCGGGCCGGGAGATGGCAACGTCCAGTACAAGCGGGGCATCCAATATTCGCCGGATGGCACCAAGCTGATCGTGGGTGGGACGCACGACGCCGCTGTTCCGCTGCAGGGCAACGTCTCGGACGAGGCGATCGACATGTGGTCGGTGTCGCTCGGCACGAGGATCTGGTCATACCGCTATGAGTACGGCACCAGCTTCGGGATCGGATTCACCAAGGACGGCCGGCACGTCATATCTGCGGGGGGCAAGTCGACGCCCCTCTTCTTCGACCCGCACGGCTACGATAACCTTCAGAAGTTCCGCGCGATGGATGGGTTCGAGGAGCTGGGTTGGGCGATGGGACGTGGGATCATGGGTGGCCTTGCGTTTTCTCCCGACTCCTCGCTCGTCGTTGCGACAGGCACCCCGAATTGGGTTCAGATGTGGAACTCCTCGACCGGACAGACGAACCG
>JACDEQ010000431.1 GCA_013816225.1 Armatimonadota bacterium
GGCGTGGGCTCGGAAGATGCGATCCGCAAAACTGTCGAGTGGGAATCGGCGAATCCGCCCGAAATCAATCCCGGCGCATTCGACTACGATGCCGAAGACCGTGCGCTTTCCTTACACCAAACAAAGGCCTAGACTTCGAAAATTGGCGCGCTCGAGAGGACTCGAACCTCCGACCTACAGGTCCGCAACCTGTCGCTCTATCCACTGAGCTACGAGCGCGCGGGAAAGGGATATAGGATACCCCGACTGCGGACTGCCGCCTGACGGCCGGGCCCCGGTGACCCTCGATCTACGTCCGAGCGGCGCGGATGTTCGCGACTTCTTGGAGTTGGCCCTTGATGAGATCGAGAAAGGATTCGACCGATTCGAGAGCGTCGTTCCCGTAGCGCCACTCCGCGCGGTCGGGGCGATATTTCAGGTCGCGCTGGCGTCGTCCCAGTTCGTGCACGATTCGAAGAGGTAACTCGCGGCCATTCACAAAGGCAATGGTCAGCTTGCCGAATCGGCCATCGATCTTCCCGATTCCAAGCTCTTGAGCGAAGAGCCTCAAGCGAACCAGCTTCGCGGCGGCCCGCGCTTCTTCGGGCAGGGGGCCATAGCGGTCGATTAGCTCCGCCTCCACCTCGGCGACGTGCTCTTCATCGCGGGCCTCCATCAGCTTCTTGTAGAAGAAAAGTCGCTGGTTCTGATCTTCCACGTAGCTGTTCGGCAGGTACGCCGCCGCCGGGACGTCGAAAGCCGGAAGCGGATGGAACTCCGGCCCGGCACCGAGATCGACCGCCGTTAGCCGCGCGGCAGTCTCTCCGCCATCGTCGAAAGCAGCCTTAAGCTGGCTCACGGCGTCGGCGATAAGCTGGGTGTAGAGCTCGTATCCGACGCTCTGCATCGTACCGTGCTGCTTCGCGCCAAGAAGCTCGCCGGCGCCTCGAATCTGAAGGTCACGAAAAGCCAGCGAGTAGCCGCTGCCCAGGTCGCTGAACTCTTGCAAAGCCTTGAGTCTTGCGATAGCCGTGTCGGTAAGCTTCTTACCGCTTCTGTATAGGAGGTACGCGTACGCCTGCCGGTCGCTTCGGCCAACGCGCCCGCGAAGCTGATAAAGCTGTGCCAGTCCGAGTTTGTCCGCGCCGTCCACAATCAACGTGTTCGCGTTCGAGTTGTCGATGCCGTTCTCGACGATGCTCGTGCTGACCAAGATGTCGACCTCGCCGTGAAAAAACGCGCTCATGATCGGCTCCAACTCGTCGGCTGTCATCTGGCCGTGGCCGACGGCTACACGGGCGTTTGGGGCGAGCTTCCGAATGCGTTCTGCCACGTGCTCGATTCCGTCGATCCGGTTGAAAACATAGAACACCTGCCCACCCCTCGCCAGCTCTCGCAACAACGCCTCTCGAACCACATCGTCGCCGTACGGCCGAAGATAGGTGCGGATGGCTTGCCGTCCAGGCGGAGGGTCGTTGATGACGGACATCTGGCGAAGGTTCATCATCGACATGCTGAGCGTCCGGGGGATCGGCGTGGCGGTGAGCGTCAGGAAATCGGCATTCGCGCGCAGCCCCTTCAGGAACTCCTTGTGCTTGACGCCGAAACGTTGCTCCTCGTCGACGATAACCAGGCCGAGGTTCTTGTATTCGACTTTCTTTTGCAGCAGCGCATGGGTACCGATAACAATATCGACGCTGCCGTCTTTCAGGCCGCGAATGCTTGTCTCGCGTTGCTTCGCCGTTCGAAACCTGTTTAGGAGGCTGAGGTGTATAGGGTAGGGCGCAAGCCGTTCCCGAAAGGTCTCGAAATGTTGGTCGGCGAGAATGGTTGTGGGGCACAGAACCGCGACCTGCTTGCCCTCTTGTGCCACCTTGAACGCGGCGCGAACGGCGACCTCGGTCTTTCCGAATCCCACGTCTCCGCAGACCAACCGGTCCATCGGGTAGGGACGGTCGAGGTCACGTTTGACCTCCCGGATCGTCTTCTCCTGGCTCCGAGTCTCCACCCAAGGAAACGTGGCTTCCATCTCCTGCTGCCACGGAGTGTCCTCGCCAAAAGGGGGGCGCGTCACCTGGGTCCTTTTCGCGTAAATCGAAATCAGTTCGCGAGCAAGTTCTTCGGCGCCCTTCTTGGCGGCCCTGACCGAGCGCTGCCACTCGCCGCCGGTGATTCGGTGAATCGTGGGCGGGGCGTCGCTCGGGCTTAGAAACTTCTGAATTCGGTCTAACTGTTCGGTCGGCACCAATAGCTTGTCCGGAACCTGGTAGTCGATCCGCAGATACTCTTTCTCGCGGC
>JACDEQ010000432.1 GCA_013816225.1 Armatimonadota bacterium
TCGTACGACACCTTCACCTGGGTCACCGGCAAGTACGACTACGTCAATGCCCCGGCGTTGAAGCGGCTGCTGGTGGCGGGCGCCATCCTCAAGCCGTTCCCGCAGGAAGTGCTGGAGGCCTGTTACAATGCGGCGAACGAAATCTACGCGGATCTGTCCAAGACCAACCCGCACTTCGCCAAGATGTACACCAGCCTGACCGCCTTCCGTGCCGAATCGGTGGCGTGGATGCAAGTGGCCGAATTGAGCTACGACACCTTCATGATGCGGATGCGCACCAAGACCTGAGGCGCCGCGATCTAAAGCAACAAAAAAGCCCCGGAGATTTCTCCGGGGCTTTTCCTTGATCGGTCGGACCGAGCCTATTCCTCGCTGAGGGCTTCGGAGAGCTTGTCGTAATATTTGGTCACCAGATCGATATTGCCCTTGTTCGCGATCACCGGCTGCGGCGATTTCAGCGCTTCATTGAGGTCGGCGAGTATTTCCTTCTTGTCCTTGGCCGGTATTTTCTTGTCGGCCTGGACCTCGGCAATCTGTGCCTTGATGACCACTTCGGCGCCGACATATTTCTTCCCGATAGGATCGAAGCCGCCGAGCACCAGCGTAATGTTGTCGACGACGAGATTGTAGTCATCGTAGTTGGCAAACCCGAACCTCTTGGCGATGCCGTCGAGCTGCGCGGTGATCTTCGGATCCGGCTTGGCGTTCTCGTCAATCTTGTCGGTGATCGGGTCCATCTCCTTGGCAGCCGCGAGCACGCTCTGCACCTGCGCTTCGGTCAGCGCGATCTGCTTCAGCGGCGCCTCCTGCTGCTGCGGCGGCGGCGCCGCCTGAGCGGGAGCCGGAGCCTGCTTCGGCGGCGGGGCTTGCTTGGCCTGCGCCAGCACATCGCCACTTGAAACAACCGCTATCGCAAACGCGAGGCTGGCAAGACTTAAGGCACGGACGGCAGGGCGGGCGATATCACGCATGGCAGGCTCCTCAAGGGTTCCGCGCTGGTTCTTGGATGGGTCGGAAGCGACCCGGGATGGGTTCAAATAGGGGGACGAATCTGGCGGCAAATGATGGCAGAAACAAAATCGGCCCAAGCTTATCGCCTGTTTCGCGAAAGGGGATAACGATTTTGCGATCCGGAGGCCCTTTCGTGTGGCAAAGGCGTCGGCGACCTTAGATTAGCCGGGCCGGCCATGATCTATCCTGGAACCGGAAAGTGAGGTCTGCCAGGATACGCGCTCAATCCCCGCCGGCCATACCACGCCGACAATTCGATAGGCCTGGAGACGCGATGTTTCGGTTTAGGTGCGTTTCCTGCGACGAGTGGCACGAGGAAATGCCCACTTTTGGCGCCGAGGCGCCGCTTTATTTCTACTCGGTCCCCACCGGGGATCGAGACAGCCGGTGCATCCTTGAATCGGACACCTGTGTTGTCGATCGGGAGCACTTCTTCGTTCGCGGTTGCCTTGAGCTTCCCGTCATTGGCGAGCGGGAGCTGTTCTCCTGGGGCGTATGGGTCTCGCTCAGCAAGGACCACTTCGATGATTTCGTTGCGTGCTTCAACACGCCGAAGCGATCGCACATCGGCCCATTCTTTGGCTGGCTTTCTGCCGAACTGCCGCTCTATCCGAGCACCGAGAATCTGAAGACGCGCGTGCATCTCCGAGACAATGGTATCCGCCCGTATATCGAACTCGAGCCCACCGATCACCCTCTTGCAGTCGAGCAGAGAAATGGGATTACGGTCGATCGGGTAGCTGAGATCTACGCTTACTGCGTGCATTCTCAGGCCTGAGCTCGACGACCTGCAGGCTGGCGCGCAACGGATAGGTCTGACGCGCGAACACGAGATACCCGCAGCTCCAAAAACAAGCAGCCCACAAACAAAAACGCCGCCTCCCCGAAGGGAAGCGGCGTTTTGTTTGATCGTGACACGTAAAGAGGAATTGCTTTGTCCTTGGCAGGTCTGGCAGCGACCTACTCTCCCAGGGCTTAAGCCATAGTACCATTGGCGCTGAGGAGTTTAACGGCCGAGTTCGGGATGGGATCGGGTTCAAGCTCCTCGCTAGAACCACCAGGCCGGCGAAGGACAAAGATACGAAGCAAGCTGTTTGGTCTTTCATCTCATCGCAAGATGCGCTTTCGCGCTCTCGCATGAGGATCATTTTCATGGACACTGAAAATGAGAGCAATCAAGCCAATCGAACGATTAGTACCGGTAAGCTACATGCATTACTGCACTTCCACACCCGGCCTATCAACGTGGTGGTCTACCAC
>JACDEQ010000433.1 GCA_013816225.1 Armatimonadota bacterium
AAACAAGGATCTGTCCGAAGAGGCGTACCTGGTCCGAAACGCGGTCGTACGAAGCGATCTGCAGGGGGATTCGCGAACGCTCAACCAGATGCTCGGCTCGAAGTATCCGCACCGCCTGGGCGAAGTGTACGGGCGGGCCCTGGCCGAGCCATCACCGGGTTCCGCAGCGCATTTGGCTGACGCGATTGCAGTCTCCGAACTGCCGCACCAGATCAAGCTCGACCTGCTAGCCTCCGGTCTCGAATCTTACGAGAGCCATATGCGCGTGTCCGCTCTGAAGGCTCTGGCCAAGGTCGATACCGCAGTGTCCAAACGCGAATTTCTCCGGGACAACCGGCGCGACCTAACCGTGGGACACTTCCACCTCGCCAACGCTTGGCCCGACGAACATATTTGGCAAGAGCTCGCACGCCTCGTTGAAAGGGCCGGACTAGGATTGAGGCTCAATTACATCTCAGTGGGGGTAACTCCATTTTCCGGACCGAGCCGCGCGCAGCTCCGTTTCTTGCTCCATTTTTTCGACGACGCGGAATACGATCCTGAGAAGTTCGGGCAGCCGACCAGCAAGGTCGCTGACTATGGCTACAGCGTTCAAAATCTAGCCGCCGCGCGCGCGGGCTACTATCTTTTGAAGCCAGCGAAGATGCCTGATCCCGGCGAGTCGAAGTTGTTCTGGGGCAACTACCGCAAGAAGATCAGGGCGTTGATTCTCCGGCGCCTAGGCTGAGTTCACACCGGCATGGCCTTCGATTCCGATCGGCGCTCCATTTCGGATACGCACGTAGCTGATTGTGGAATGTGGCGGTCGGAGGACGACGCCCTCCGAATCGAACTCCCGATGGAACTGGTAGACTCGCTTTGCTCGTTGGAACTAACGAACGTGGTAAACGCACAACTTCATACAAACGAACCGGATTTTCCGCTTAGCCTGACCGACCGGGCTGTGACGCAAACGCTCCGCGTCCGCGAGAAGGAAGGCAAACAGGATCACTTTCTTCGCATCGGCGTGAAGGGCGGCGGGTGCTCGGGGCTCGAGTACGTCTTGCGGCTCGATACGAAGCGGACTCCGCACGACATGCAGAAGGATTTCGCCGGGTTGACCGTGATAGTCGATGCCAAGTCGGCTGTGTACCTGGCGGGGACCACGCTGGACTTCACGGGAGACCTCTTGGGCGGCGGGTACAAGTTCGAGAATCCGAACGCCCAGCGAAGCTGCGGCTGCGGGACGAGCTTCACGCCTCGTTAGCGCCTGATTTCGATGCGGCTGCGATAAGCCGTCACCTTCATGCCTTCACCTTTCCAAGTTGTCCTTTTGGCCCCTTGGATATCGACCTTGCCCCTTATGGGTAGCCAGATGTCACCGCGGGCATAGGCAGGAACTTCGATCACCCAGGCCGAGCGTTCATTGATTCCCTCCATGACGCCATTTAGAGCACTCGTCGCATCTTGTCCACCGGCCAACAGCATGCAGCGGCCGAGTTGGTCCGGGAAGGCTTGCGCGACATAGAGGAACAGCCCGACATATTCGTCCAAGGCGCGCTGACCCTTTCCAGCGAGGAGTCTCGTTTGCGGTCCAAAGCGCCAGATACTCCGTTCCAAAGGGGTTACGTTCTTGCGCACCCAGGCGTCGAGCTCGGCCTTAGTCGCACCCATCGCGTCTTCCTTTGCCAGCGCCTTGTCCGCGGCCATCCACTTTAGAAACAGGTTTTCGCCGAGGTAGCCGTTGCCCCAGTCTTCCGGATTTTGGAATCCGCCCACGGGAGGTAGCACTGCGTGCCCGTATTCATGAGCGACTTCGCGGGCCATTTCGGCGGGATATGTGAAGTCCTGTAGGTGGTAGATGTAGATCGCATTGTATCGGTGGTAGTTATCGCGGGATGATTTGCTTACGAAGAACCCCTGCTCTCCGCCCGGCTTCCCGCCTTCGGCGAGATAGACGTCGACGATCCTGCCGTATTGGGCCGGGTGGTCGATGCCGATTTTCGAGTTGGTAAAGTCCCAGAGTCGGAGGAGCATTCGGCCTGCCGATTCCATGAGGCGAGCGTACTTGCGGCTTTGTGCGTGCAATCGGAAGGCGAGATGCTTATCGTTATCCCGCCCTGGCCGTATGACGTAGCCTTTCGCAGTGTATGGATACTCCCACCCGTACTTTGGGCAGAAGGCTGGGGCACCCACGGCGAGGCTGGTATGCAGGGAAAGCCGGTCGCTTAGGGCTATTTCCGCCGGCGCTTGCGCCCAAACGCACCCTGCAATAAGGCTACAGAG
>JACDEQ010000121.1 GCA_013816225.1 Armatimonadota bacterium
GATTGGCAAAGCAAGAGGCCGGCGAAACTTCAACCACTTGTCCAACGAGGCCACCTGGACTTACGACGGGATCACCGGGTTTGACCCCATTGCGAGCACCTACATCGAGCATCAACCGGTGCTGAGTAGGGAAATAGCCGAGAATGACAGCGCCATGCTTCTCGTAGTTGGAAATCGGCCCCATTTCGGCCAGCTTGCGGAGTTCGGCAATTTGTCGCTCCAACAACTCGACCTGATTCTTATATTGCTCGCTCGCGGCATAAGCGTTCTGCAACTCATCGGCGCGACGGGCGAGGGCGCCTCCGTGCAGGAAGCCTGATGCTTGTTTGCTGACGGCATCGCCGACCGCTGCGAACATCCGCTGCGGCCAATAGACCACTCTCTGGACCGCATACGAGACGAGATCGACCCGCGAGCTTGGTTCAGCAGCGGATTCGGCCGGCGCGTCCTGGGCAAAAGAGATCAGCTTGGTCGATCGGCTCTGAAACAGACCCAGCGCCCCGCCCAGGATGCACAGCAGCGAGGGTACGAAGAGCCCAGATCGCTTCCTCAATCTTTTGATGCCCGCACCAGCACCTTCCTAAGCTGCGGGTTGGCTCTAATCTCCTCCATAACTCGCCCGGTGCCCAGAACGACGCAACTTAGGGGGTCGTTGGCAACAACAACGGGGATCCCGGTTTCTTCCTGAATGAGTTGGTCCAGGCCTCGAAGCAGCGCGCCCCCTCCGGCGAGCACGATGCCGGTGTGGATGATGTCGGCGGACAGCTCCGGCGGGGCAGTTTCGAGGGTCATCTTCACAGCCTCGACAATCGCGTTGAGCTGCTCCTGGATCGCAAACCGAATGTCGTCGCTGCTCAAGATCGCCGCCCTAGGCAAACCTGAAACCATATCTCGTCCTCGGACCTCGAAGGTCAATTCATGCTCCAAAGGGTAAGCCGATCCGATTTCCAACTTCGTTTTCTCCGCTGACCGGTCGCCGATGTAGAGACTGTACGCCCTGCGCACATAGATGGCGATTGCCTCGTCGATCTCGTCGCCTGCCACCCGGATCGATCGGGCGTTCACGATCCCTGCCAGCGAAATGATGGCGACCTCCGTCGTTCCGCCGCCGATATCCACCACCATCGATCCCGTAGCCTCGGTAACGGGCAGGCCGGCGCCTATCGCCGCGGCCATCGGCTCTTCGATCGCGTAGGCCTCGTTGGCTCCGGCCCTTCGGCTCGCCTCCATAACGGCGCGACGCTCCACTTCCGTGATGCCGCTTGGAATTCCCACTACGACTCGCTTCCAAGCAAGCCGCCTTTTTGCACCCTTGCCGATAAAGTGCCGGAGCATCTTCTCGGTTTGATCGAAATCGGCGATAACCCCGTCCTTTAGCGGCCGGATCGCCGTGATGCTGGACGGGGTGCGCCCGAGCATCCGTTTCGCCTCTTCGCCAACGGCGAGGACAGTGCCGGAGTCGTTATCCACTGCGACGACGCTCGGCTCTTGCAGAACGATCCCCTTTCCTTGAACATAGACGAGCGTGTTGGCGGTGCCAAGGTCTATCCCGAGATCCTCAGTAAAGTAGCCTTGGATGGCCCGAAAAAAGCCCCCAAAAATCACTCCTCGTCGCCACCCACGGATTCTCCGGAGGACAGGCGTCTCGCCAACGTTTCTTGAGAAATTGCCGAGAGGACGACTTGCGAACTAAGCGTGAAAATGATGCTCTTCGTCTTACGGCCATGCGTTGCATCGATGAGCGCACCGGACTTTCTGAGATTCTGAACCAGCCTCCGCATAGGCGCCGAGTCGCTGCTGACCAAGGCCACGATTTGGCTCGTCGCAACGAAATTCGCAAAGCCGACATTGATAACAGCGGGCGATGGCATAGGGCGAAAATCTATCGAAACCGCAGAAATTGCGACCTCAGGGTAGATTATGGCTGGTTTGCGCCCTAGATGGCGTCAATCTGCAAAAATCGCGAACGCACCGCCCTAAGAGGTATCTGTGGCTAGTTAGCCGCGCCTTTACCTGCGATCGCCGGTGCGGCTCCTCCGCCAATGGGCGCCGGGCCGCCACCCATCGGCATGGATCCTCCGCCAACTCCGGTACTCTGCGGGGTCTCGCCCGTGCCGGAGGTTTCTATCATAACGACGGGAGCCGCGGTTGCGGTCAAGGGAGCAGTCACCGGCTCGGGCGGTGGCGCCGGAGCCACGGCGTCACGAGCTGTATAAAAGAAAGTGACTATGAAAATGATCGCGACAACCGCGCCTCCCACCATCACCGGCAAATCATAGGTATTTGTATTCGTCGTCGTCGTTTCTGCCATTCCGCTGTCTCCATCCGCTATTGTATCCCGTTTCAATGCCGAAAGTGGCGGACACCTGTAAAGACCATCGCAACCCCCAATCGGTTCGCGGCTTCGATGACTTCGCCGTCCTTTTTGGATCCGCCGGGCTGAACGATGGCGGAGACCCCTGCGTAAGCTGCCGCTTCTACGCTATCCGGGAACGGGAAGAATGCATCGCTCGCGAGCGCCGAGCCGACCGCTTCCGCGCTGGCCTGCTTCAGCGCAAAGCGTACCGATTGGACGCGGTTCATTTGACCGGCTCCGACCCCCCGAAGCCTGTCCGTTGAGGCAACAACAATGGCATTCGATTTGACATGCTTGGCGATTATCCAGGCCTTGCGAAGGGCAATCGTTTCCGCTCCCGACGGCTGTCTGGAAGTAACAACGCGCCAATCCACCGGGTCGTCTGTGTCTGCCTCTTGTATGAGAGCTCCTCCCCTGATCGTCCGCACCTCCGTGTATGTACCTGCCGTAGGCTTGGTGGCTTTCAGGATGCGCACATCCTGCCCCCAACCGCTTCGGCCCTTGAATACGTCAAGCGCTTCGGGCGAAATGCGTGAGCAGATTACGACCTCGAAAAAGTTACCTTTCTGCGTCATGTCGTCGGCGGCTTCCACGGGCAAATCGCCCGGGATCGCGACGATGCCGCCGAACGCCGAGATTGGATCTCCCGCACGCGCCTGTGAAAACGACATGGCGACGTCATCGCTCCACGCCACGCCACATGGATTTCCGTGTTTCACAATCACGCATGGCCTTCCGGACCCGTCTGTGTTGAGATCGCTAGCCAGTTCCCAGGCGCAGTCCGCATCAAGGTAGTTGTTGTAACTGAGCTGCTTGCCCCAGAGCTGCTCGGCCTGTGCAATCCCACCGTGTGCGAACGGCTGGATGTAGATGACGGCCTTTTGGTGAGAGTTTTCGCCGTACCGCAACTTGTCGCGCAAACGCAAGCCGAGGGTAAGCGTCGGACCGGGCTCGCCGTGCGAAAGATACTCCGCGATCAGTGAATCGTAGTAGGCCGTATGCGCGAACGCCTTGGCTTGCAACGTTTTCCGCAAAGAATCGTCGGCTGCATCGACGGCGCCGACCGCCAATGGGTAGTCTTCGGGATCGACGACAACGAGCACTCGCTGCGCGTTTTTGGCGGCCGCCCTTATCATGGCTGGGCCACCAATGTCTATGTTCTCGATCGCGAGGT
This sequence comes from Armatimonadota bacterium, assembly GCA_013816225.1. Lineage (GTDB taxonomy): Bacteria > Armatimonadota > Fimbriimonadia > Fimbriimonadales > ATM1 > JACDEQ01. Next base: position 3,531 of record JACDEQ010000121.1, read on the forward strand.
CCCTCCGGGCTCCTCCCAACACTGTCTGCTCGAAGGGATACAGATTGACTGCGAGTACCTCGATAGGAGCGATCTCGTGGACGTCCATCTCGGCTTTATGCTTCGGATCGACCGGATTCACAAGCAGGCCGCCGTGGATCTTCGGGTGAAGGGTTTTGACCCTGCCGCCGAACACTTCCGGCTGGCCCGTGTACTCGCCGACGTCCGTTATAGATAGCCCGCCTTTCCGCAGGAAGTCAGCGGTGCCGCCGGTGCTCAGGATTTCGAATCCCTTGGCCTCCAGGACCTTAGCAAATTCGAGCACGCCCGTCTTGTCGCTTACCGAGATAAGAGCCCGCCTTTTCATACCAGTCGCTCCATTTCCCTCAAGATCTTCGTCGAAACATCCGTTGAGTGACGACACGATCGCCTCGCTCGGCCAAGCGTCGAACGGGCCCAAATAGTGGCAAACAGTTTTCCCACCTAACCGGGCGGGCCCATCGGCGGAGGCTCCGTCGGTGCCGGGGCCGGTTTCTTGACCTTGATAGTGATGCGCGAGACCGCCGGCCGTCCGGAACTGTCGATTGCGGTCAGCTTGTATTGGGCGGTCTTCTCTGGAACGAACGAAAGGGCGCCCTGGCTCGTGCCGATGCCGATGTCAGGCTCTACCCGCACGATCTCGGCGTTCGAAACGTGCCACTCGATTCCAACCAGCGTGCCGACGTCCACTTCGCGACTGCCGAGGGCCTCCCCGTTCAAAAGGGCTTTGAAAACCAAGATCTTGGCGGTGCTCACGTCTCGAACGCTGATCGTTTGCGTTCTGCTGACCGCCTCGTTCTTCACGTTGTACGCAGTTAGCTTCAAAGTCATATTGCCCGGCTGTTCCGCGATGAAGTCGTACGAATCCAAGCCCTTTACAGGCAGGTCGACCCCAAGGGGCTGCAGCTGAACCTTGGTGGCATTCGACACTTTGTAGTTCACGGTCACCGTGTCGCCGACATTCACGTTGCGCCGAGAGACGGTGAAAGAAGCGATAAAGGCAGGCTGAGGCTGCGGCTCGATGCGTGCCACCACTGTTAGCTGCCTCGGAGCTCGCGATCTACCCATCTCGTTGACTGCATAGGCGTAATACGTTGTCGTCTTGTTCAGCGGTACAGTGGTGCTGCCCGTCGGCTTGAGTCCTTGCAGGAATGGCCCGTCCTGCGTCTCGATTGTAACGGACTTCGCATTGGTCGCAGCCCAGGACAAGGTCACGGTCTTTCCAGCCAGAACTTCGGTGGCGTCCGCATCGAGCGAATCCATCTGGGCGGGCTTTGGACGAGCCGCGATCCAGTACCCGGCCAAAGCGACAGTCGCGAGAACGGCAAGAAGCAAGGCGGGGGTCAACATCGTCCGGCGCTCGACTTGGCCAGAAGCGTTGGCAACGACGAGAGGGTTCTCCACGCTTCGAGCCGTCACGGTGAAGCCGTAAAGCTCCGCGGAGCCGACCATCGGAACTCTTACCGGCTGCACGCTGAGCCCGACCTCCCTTTGCTGGCCCGGGGAAAGTTGAACGCGCTCCTGATCGAACCGGTATGTGCAGCCGTCTTCGGGGTCGTCCGCAAACATCTGCAAGTTCTGAGCTGAATTACCTAGATTAATCGCGGTGACGCCAAAGGGCGCTTCCTTGCGCAGAAATCCCGCAATCCCTCGCTTGGGCTCGATTTCGATGCTGATGAGATGGAAAGCCTCGACGTCCAGCACCGACGGTGCATCGGTCACGGCGCCGGTCTCGAGGGACTTCACGCTCACCGCAAACGGGTAGGCGCCGGCCTTGCTCTCGGCCGTTCTGGGCGGCTTGATGAGAATCTTTTCTGCCCGCTCGACGCCAGGTTCCAGCATGAAGCTGGGAACTGGAACGGCCACCCAATCGTTATCGAGGCCGCTGAGGTTGATTTCGACACGGTCGGCGTCCGTTCCGTTGTTCTTGACGCTGACTGTTAGCGTAGCTGCGCTACCGGGTTCGACTCTCAAGTGATCCTTCGAGAGGGTGACACTAAACATTCGTTACTAGAATTATAGCCGCCGGAGGGTTCGGTGCGTCCAATACAGAGATACAATGAGCCCAGTGTTAGCATTGAGTCTGCTCTTAGCGGTTGCCGGCGGCGATATTGGCCCGACCTTGCCGCCCCGAACATCGACCCATATTCACCGCGTGAACATCGAGGTCCAGCGGCTCTTGTCCGAGTCGAAGTTTGGTGACGCCGGCGCGAAGCTTCGAGAATGGCCCCTCGGCGAAATCGGCTACCGGGCCCCCGACGCCTATGCTGACGTTGTCGAAGAAGCGGCCGAGATTTGGTCGCAAGCGACCGAAGGCAAGGCCCGCTTCGTTTCGAAGAGCGAGCCGCTAGTGCGTTTCGCCTTCGCCGAGAGGCCGGTGGATGGTGTGCTCCTCACATGGAAGGACGGCAGGATCGAGGCCACCGTGCCAGTTTTCGCCGAGGACGGCAAGCCCGCCTCGCGCAGGTCGATGGTTTGGAACGCCGCCAAGGCGTTCGGCTACGCACTGGGCTTGGCCCCGACAACGCGGCGTCGCCACCTCATGGGGCCGGTGGCCTACCGGCCGGACGGCCCGCAGGACCCAAAACTCGTCCCTGATATCGCCGAGATTAGTCACTTATCCTCTTTGCTTCAAGCCCGCGAAGCCCTATCCAGGGCCGTCGCATCCAGGTCGAAGCTGACTCCCGCGCAGCCCGTGATCGCGCTCGACAAGGAGAGCCTCGACGGCGGCATGGTGACGCAGGGGACCAAGGTCGAATTCTCGCTCACGATTTCGAACAAAGGCAACGTGCCGGCGCTTCTCGACCTGGAATCGACTTGCGCCTGCATTATCGCGCTGGCGCGACCTGAGATTGCGCCGGGCGACTCCTTCGACGTGAAGATCGTACTCGACACGGCCGATTACCGGGGCGCGCTCGACAAGCACCTGTACATCCACACCAACGACCCTGCCGAGCCCACACGAACGCTGGAGATGCACGTCGTCTCTGTTCCGGAGTACCGAGTGCTGCCCGAGGGCATTCAAACCGTGCCCCTGAGC
>JACDEQ010000434.1 GCA_013816225.1 Armatimonadota bacterium
TAAGTGTGCTCCAAGGTCTAGCCGGTTTGCCCCATAATGCCGGCGTCCCACACCTCGGGGATGCCCGAGACGGACGTCGTCGAATGGCGGCACATGTCTAAGACCCATTGAACGGTGTCACCCACGTCGATGACGGCGTCCTCGATAGGCTCGCCCATCGGATTCGTGCTGAAGTCCATGTCGAAAATGTGGACGATGACGATGTCGGCGGAAGCGGTCTCCCAAGCGAGACCCATGATCGTCACCGCGCCACCCAATGCTGCAAACCGCTTCATTTCTCTCTCCTTTTATAGTGTTCATTAGCGCTGCAGCCAAGGCGCGACTAAATATTGCGGGGCCGGCCCGGAGCCGACCATTCTAAGGACAGCTCCGGAAAGGGTTTTGCTAGATGTCGAAATAAAGGAAGAACTCGTGCGGATGCGGCCGTAGGTCGATCGCGTCCACTTCGTGCTTCAGCTTGTAATCGACATAGTTCTCGATAATGTCGTCGGTAAAGACGTCTCCCTTCAGGAGCCATTGGTGATCGTTCTGCAGGGCCTCGAGCACCAATCTGAGCGAACCAGGCGTCTGCGGAATGTTCGCCTTCTCGGCAGGCGGAAGCTCGTACAGGTCTTTGTCCATCGGAGCTGCCGGTTCGATTCGGTTCTCGATGCCGTCGATTCCCGCCATCATGATCGCGGAAAATGCCAGGTACGGGTTACACGTGGGGTCCGGTGCTCGGAACTCGATCCGTTTCGCTTTCGGGCTCTTGCTGTACATGGGAACGCGGACGCATGCGGACCGGTTGCGCTGAGAATAGACCAGGTTGATCGGCGCCTCGTAGCCCGGCACCAGACGGCGGTAGCTGTTGGTTGTCGGGTTGGTGAAGGCGAGCAGGGAAGGGGCGTGCTTGAGAATGCCGCCCACGTAAAAGCGAGCCAGGTCGCTGAGACCGGCGTATCCTGCCTCGTCGTACATCAGGTTCTCGCCGTTTTTCCAAAGGGACGAGTGGACGTGCATGCCGCTGCCGTTATCGCCATAGATCGGCTTGGGCATGAAGGTCGCCGTCATGCCGTACTCGAACGCTGTGTTTTTAACGATGTACTTGTACATCTGCATCTTGTCGGCGATCTTGGTGAGCTCGTCGAACCGCACATCGATCTCGCATTGGCCGGCCGCGCCGACTTCATGGTGATGTAGCTCGACCTGGACTCCCGCCTCGGCCAGCTTCATAGCCATATCGGATCGGACGTTTTGCAGTTTGTCGTTCGGGGCGCACGGGAAGTAGCCGCCTTTGGGGCGCATTTTGTATCCGAGGTTCGCCTTCGAATCGTCATTCGAGTTCCAGGGGCCCTCGTCGCTGTCGATGGTGTACCCGGCGCGCTGCGACTCGCTTACATAGCGGATGTTGTCGAACAGGAAGAACTCTGCTTCGGGGCCGAAGAACGCGGTGTCGGCGATGCCGGTCTGCCGCAGATACTGCTCGGCTTTCTGGGCGATGTAGCGGGGGTCGCGGGAATAAGATTCCCGGGTCAGCGGGTCCTCGATGTTGCAGAGGATGATGGCGGTCGGGACGTCGGTAAACGGGTCCATGAACATGGTCGTCGCGTCGGGGACGAGGAGCATGTCGGACTCGTTGATGGTCTGGAAGCCTCGGATGCTCGAGCCGTCGAAGCCGAGTCCGTCCTCGAAGATGTCTTCTTTGAATTCGCTGACGGGAATGCTGAAGTGTTGCCAGGTGCCGGGCAGGTCTGTGAATCGAAAATCGATCATCCGCGCATCGTGCTCCTGCGCGAAAGAAACGGCCTTTTTGGGGTCCATCGTCGTTTGGTTCCTCCTAAAACTCAGTGCGAATCGTCATCTTTGCCCCAAGGCGCCGTTGCCCGGGAATAATGGCATGCCGTAAGGCGCAAAAAAAAGAGACACCGAGGCATCGGTGTCTCTCGAATGCGTTTTCGCCTCCACTGGAAGCGTGGCCTACCACGGGTTTGATTATACCTCGCTTAAGGAGACGCGATACGATGCGGAACCGGCTCGTTCATTTCTTCCGCATTCACACTCCGAGATCGAATGAGTGCCAATTCGCGGGTGGGCCGGTTCTGATCGGCCGCCTGTAAGCCAAGTCGGGCTCTTCTTCCGCGGGGACAAACCAACCGCGCCCTCATGGATAAAATCGGGCTGGGGTGGATTAGGAGTCACAACAATCGAGGCGCGCGAAGAACTCATCCACCGACGCAGCGCCGATGTCGCCCCCCTCGCGTGAGCGGACGCTGAC
>JACDEQ010000122.1 GCA_013816225.1 Armatimonadota bacterium
GCTTGCCACAGCGGGCCAGGATGGGCTGACCACCGCTCCCTTGAGTGCCGATCTTCGCCAAGTGGCAGCACAGCGCACGTTGACTTTAAGTCAAGGTGGAGTTATCGTCGGCCAGGGCGTGTTGATTTCGTCTACGGGCCTGGCCATCGCCCCCGGGGAGGCGGCTTTCGGCTACGACGGCGCCCCGCGCCGGTCGCTCTCCGCGAGCCAGTCGAATAAGCGGGAAATGGCGGTCAAGGTTGAATCGTACGACGCGGTGACCGACCTTGCGCTGATCCGAGTGCCAGGGCTTGCCGGTGGTGACGTGAAATTCGCCCAACTTGCATCGCGATTCGATTCATCGGTCGTGATGGTCACGCTTCACTCCGGCCCTGCGAGGGCCCAAATGGCACGCCGAGGTCTGACGGGGGTTGTCGGCCTGGGGAAACGATATATGCCACTGAACGAGATACGCCTGGAGGCCGGGGCGACCGCGCTAACAGGCTCACCGGTCTTCTCGGCGGATGGAAAATTGGTCGGAATACTCATGGCGCTGTTGAACGACGAGATCGACACGCGCGACATGCCAGGGGCGGAAGTCGCGCCGAAAGCGTTCGGCGGCGGCGCCCGCCCGACTAAATCGTTCGGCCCGATGCCGTCGGCAACAGCTTTCTCATTAGACCTACCGGTTCTCGACCGCGTTATCGAAGGGTTCCTCAGCGAGAAGCAACAGGTGACGCACCCGTGGATAGGCCTGTTCTTCAAGACGTCTCCTTCGGGTGGCGCTGAAGTGACGCGGGTTGTCGGCGGAAGCCCTGCCGAGGCTGCGGGAATCAAGGTCGGCGACGTGATCACCGCGGCGGGTAGACAGCCCTTTGACTCCCATGTCGATTTCGCCGCATACCTTTTCGACCAGAGGGTCGGAGCGTCTTGCGACCTGCAGGTCCGCCGCGGCACGTCTGAACGAAAGGTCCGCGTCAAAATCGCCAAGGACACAGGTTCCGGACACAGGCTCCGCCGCGTTACCGAGGACTAACGGACCGCAACGCCTTCAGTTCGAGTTTCGGGGCCATGGTGCCGTTGTACCGATTGACGGTCGCCTTGAAGAGCAGGTCGATGCTGTCACCCTCCTGGAGACCGTCGAATTCTTGGCCCATGCCAAAAGCAATGCCCCTAACTTGTTTGCCGCACTCGATTGCGAATTGCATGTGTTCCAGTGTTCGAGTCGGTTTGATCATCGACAGCGCGCAGTCCTTCAAGATGAATGCCGGCTCTGGATTCATCTGTCCGAACGGGGCCATCCGCTCAAGTCCCAAAAAACCTTGCAGGTCGATCTCGGCGGCTACTATTTCAGCGTCTGCGCTGTACGTGGGAACCAAGTCGTCGCTGGATAAGATGCCTGCCGCGTATTCCTCGAGTTTGGAGCACACTTCGTCCAGCCGGCCCGCATCGATGGCGAACCCTGCCGCAAACGCATGGCCGCCGCAGGACAGGAAGAGGTCTTCGTGCTTTTGGAGCGCCGCATGCAAATGGAAAGCCGGAATGCTCCTCGCCGATCCCCGAACGGTCCCCGTCTCTTCATCGATGCACCCAACCAGCGCGGGCCGGTAGTAGCGCTCGACAAGCTTTCCAGCAACGATGCCGACCACCCCGGGATGCCATCCTGGCGCTGCGACCATGATAAGCGACTTCTTATCCAACCCGTTCTCGAGAATGATCTCTTCCGCCTGTGCCAGTATTCGCTCATTCTCGAGTTTCCGCTCCACATTGTGGGTGTTCAGCAGTTGCGCAAGCTTTGCCGCCTCGGTCGGGTCTTCGGTCATTAGAAGATCGAGCGCGTGGGCCGCGTCGTCGATCCGCCCAGCTGCGTTGAGCCGAGGGCCCAGCTTCCACCCCACGTCGCCCTCATTGACCGCTCTATCTGCGATTTGAGCAACGTCGAGGAGCGCGCGAATGCCGACTTTCTTTGTAACGGTCAGGGCTTTCAGGCCATGCGAAGCCAAAATCCTATTCTCGCCGACCAACGGAACAACGTCGGCGATAGTTCCGAGGCAAACCAGGTCGAGGTAGGCCCGAATGAACTGTTCTCGCTTCGCACCGCATTCCTCCGCAACGGCTTGCGCAATCTTGAAGGCCACGCCTGCGCCGCACAGTTCCTTAAAGGGATACGCGCTATCGGGACGATGGGGATTGACGAGCGCATTCACGATCGGACGCTCGGTCCCAAGCTCATGGTGGTCCGTGACTACAACGCGCAGCCCCGCCTCGCGGGCCTTTGCCAACGACGCGATAGCCCCGCTCCCACAGTCGCACGTTACGAAGAGCTTTGCTCCGGCGTCGACAGCCGCCTGAACCGCCGTTTCGTGGATGCCGTAACCTTCCTTCATCCGATGTGGAACATGCGGTATGACATTGAAACCTAGTTTGCGCAAGCTGCGTGTCCAGATCGCGGCGCTTGTAACTCCGTCCACGTCGTAGTCGCCGTGCACATAAATGATCTCGCCGCGCTCCTTGGCCGACATGATCTCCGTTACGGCAGCTTCGGCATCGGGAAGCGCCATGGGGTTGTGAAGGTCGTCGAGCGAAGGGTTGAGAAATGCTTCTGCTGCCGCAGGGTCTTGGATTCCGCGCGCCACTAACGCAGCGCAGACGAGCGGCGGAATGCCCAGTTCTACCGCCAACCTCTGTTCGTCTGCCCGCTGCCTAGCAGGAGCAATCCAGCGCGGCTCGGTTGGGGGATCGGCGATCATCGTCATTGATATAATAGCCGACGATCCGCTACGCAAGAAGTTTGCGGTGGTAGTCTCTAGTTCGTGAAGACCATCGATATAACCGGCGAATATATCGGCCTAGGCCAACTGCTCAAGTTCGCCGGATTTGTGGGAAGCGGCGGGGAAGGGCGCGAGCTCCTGGAAGCAGGAAAAGTATTCGTAAACGGGGCGACGGAAGGGAGACGGGGGCGGAAGGTTCGACACGGCGACGTCGTAGCCGTCCGCGGTCGCGAGCCGGTGTGCGTCGAAGCCCCTATCGTTCGTCGCCTTGACCGAGCCGATTGACCCTCGCCCGCTGATCGTCGATGCGCAGGACCTGGTCGGTTACCAGGCCGCGCAGTTCTTCGACCTCGACCTGTAGCCTGTCGATCCTTTCAGCTAGCTTTGAATTCTGTCCTTGGTCCCCATGGATTAGGGCGGCCATCCTGCGCTGGTGAGCAAGCATGATTGCGACCAATGGCACGACGACAACAAGACCGAAGCCTGTTAGCACGCCGATAACGCTTTCAATTTCCATACTGTTTTAGGAGTGTACCGACCTTGCGGTAGTGCCGTTGCATTCCCAGCCGTCCAGTTCACATCGTCCGCGTTGGTGTGAGTTGTCGCGTCTTTGCAAAGACTACTTCAAAGAGCGCAAATACTCGGCCAGCTCGCGAAGGTCGACTTCGGAGATTTTTGAAAAGGCAGGCATTCTGTCTCTCCCTTTCGACGACGGGTCCTTAACCGTTCCATTCAGAAAGGTACCCACTGGCCGGTTGCGACGTTCCCCCGCTTCGCGACTTTCAATGAGGAGAGAGCGGACTTGAAAATCGCGATACTTCCGTCTGCGCGCAGACCGATCGTGCCCTGCGCCCCGTGCAACGGCTTCAGCCTCGAGACGTCGGATTTCGAACCGGAGAGAAACGCTACTCTCGTTACGTACCGAGTTGTTCGATCGGCCTCGACATTCGAGTTATCGTAGCCGATAACGTAACCGTCACGGCGACCGAGCGGAATCGGGTTATAACTGTTCATTACTCCGCCGCCGACCGTTTCCGCAAGCAAGATCGTGGCATCCTCGACTTCATATCGGCGGGCAGCCGAAGCCGCGCAAAGCATTCCATAACTGAGGGCAATCGTTTCACGTCTGCCATCCTTAGCCGTGTGGCCCAGCAACGTATCGCCATCTGGCGGGTTTGCCGAGTTCGAAAATATCGCCGTGCGTTGGGCATAGTCGAACAGCTGATTCGCCCAGGTGATCGGCAGCCCTTGCGCATCTTGAGCGCCGGGAAGGACCACAGCGGGTAGCCCTTCGTTATTGGCGGCTCCATAGAGGCCGATGGCCTTGCCGATCGCCTGCAAGTTCGTTTGCGAGACTACGAAATCCCGATTCGTTTTCCAAGGGCGGTAAAGGATGAAATAGGCCGCAGAAAGAGCAACGGCGCCGGCACCGAGCCAAATTAGAAACTCTTTGCGGGTGACGTAATGTCGAAGAGCGCGCTCCGAGTCGCGTTCGCGCGTGTCGTCATCGAATACGCAGAAGATCACCGAAGCGAGTACGCGGTCGGCGGATCGGTGGCGTCACGCAGGCCGCACTGAACCAATTTCTCAGGAACCTGGTCGGTTAAGGGCTGAAGTTCCGTGCCGGGCCCTTCGGAAACTGGATAGATACCATGCTTGATCCTCGAGGGCGGGACTTCGGGCCCGAACTTGCCCAGAGACGCGAATTCGTCCGCAGAGATTCCGCCGGCGACGACCTTCATCGCCAAGTTGGCCAGCCTGAATATGCTCACCTTCTGGCTAGGCGAGGTTACCTTCTCCTTGAAGGCGACCATGAATTCTTGCTGTCGGCGGCCCCGTTCGAAGTCGCTGTCGTGGCGGTAACGCAAGAATCCGATCGCCGTCTCTCCACTTAACTTTTGTCTTCCTGGCTTGAGGTTGATATCTAAACCGCCGCGCTTGTCTCGATATTTCATGCGCTTGGGAACATATATCTCCACGCCGCCGACCTCGTCGATCATCTTCTTGATAGCGTCGTAATTTAGCACGACAACCCTATCGGGGCGGATGCCCGTTAGCATCATTACTGCCTCGCTTGTTGCATTCGGGCCGCCCATCGGATGAAGACCGTTGATTTTCATTCGATCGTATCCGGGAACTTCCACCATGGTGTCTCTCGGGATCTGCATCATGCCCACGGCCTTATGATCAAAGTCCAGGCGGATGAGTTGGATCGTGTCGGTCCGAGCGAATTCATTGAGCACCTGGCCCGTCTTGTTCGAGCCGGGCACGGCGTAATAGCGATTCTCGTCGCACCCGAGGACCAAGACGAACAGCTCACGACGGCCTTCGAAGGGGTCCGGACGAAAGAACGGAACATATCCTCGCTGCACAACAGTGGCCCAAACCAAAGGATTCTGCTCCATGACGGCTACGGCTACGCCGACACCCAGGGCTAGTGCGCAAAGGCTCACGTATGCAATCCAACCGAAAACTGTCCTCAAATATTTCTCCTAGCCAATCACACGCCTGCAGCGACCTCTTGGTCTACGCGTTGTGACGGAATTAACACCTTGAAGGTTGCTCCGGTTCCGAGTTTCGACTCGATGTCCATTCTTCCGCCCAATGCCGAGGCGAGTTCCAGCACGATCTTCGTTCCCCATCCCGAGCCTGCGCTCGACGACCACTGTGACGTCGCGTTTCCGGAAAGAATTCGCCTAATAACGTGCTCGGGCATCCCCGGTCCTGAATCCTGCACCTCGATTATGAACTGGCCAGGGTCGCGCTTGCACCGTATCCAAACCTCGCCTGTCGGCTCGTTGTCGTCGTCAAGTGCTTCATTCCGATTCGATTCGCAGACGGCTTTGATCGCGTTGCCCACCAAGTTCTGGACGATTCGAAACACAAACTGGCTGTCGAAGAGGGCATGAGACTGGTCCTCGGTGATCTCGTAAAGCAGTTTTACGCCGTTTCGCCGAGCCTCGGGCTCGAGGTAAGCCGCAGCGTCGGCAACGGCTTTGGGTAGGATGCCCGGATTCAACATCGGTCGTACCGATTTCCCCGCGGAAATGTCCGAAATGAGCCGGCTGTAGCCGACAATCCTGTCGATGGTATTGCCCATTTCTTCAAGAGCCTCCCGGAGACCGCTGGTTCGAACGTTTGTCTCTCCGTCCTTTCCTACATACCCCTCTATGCCCTCAAGCAATGGGTCGATATACATCAGGTTCGAATAGAGAGCCGCTGCCAGGTTGCCGATGTCGTGCGAAACCTTTCCCATGCCCATGAGGCTAGCGGCTCGATTCGCTTGCTCCATTAGGCTAGAATTGATGTAGGCCATGGCGCTTACCGCGCATACCGTCTCGATAACCTTGAGGTCTTGGTCATCGAATTCGCCTACACGCTTGTTGATGAGCTGGACAACGCCGATCGGCACGAGCCCAGGAACTCCCAGCGGGGCAGAGAGCATGTTTCGGATCGGAATGTCGGTCGCCATTTCGAAATCGGTTCGATCCGCGTTCGGCGCCATGGGGCTATCGCTGTTGGTAATCGTAGGATCGCCGCTATGGAAGGCATGCCCGGCGGCGCCGAAATCGTCGGGAATGTCCTTGGCCGGAAGCTTCTCGCGCACTTCCTCCGGAAGCACATGCCGAAACTCCAAGCAGTGGCGGTCGGGATCATGGATATAAATCGTTCCGGCATCGGCTCCTGCTGCGTCGACACACAACAGCAGGACCTCCCGCAACGTTTCCTCGACGCTCGTCGTTGAAGATAGCTTTTGGGTCGCCATGTGAACGGCCGAAATGAGCCGAGGTTCCCG
>JACDEQ010000435.1 GCA_013816225.1 Armatimonadota bacterium
TTCTCGGACCATTCCTTAGATAGGTCGACCCGCAGGATTTCCTGTTTTGACGCGTCGCGAACGACTGCGAGCACCGGCTTGGACGCGAGATTGTCGAGCGTCAGTCTAGTCGGGTGTTCGGGGTACGCGTCGACCGGGGCTTCGACAGTTTCCCCGTTCTCGAGGCCGAGCAAGATGGCGTGGCCGGGTCGCGGTTTGCTAACCCAAAGGCCGAGGCCGCTCTCGCCAATCGAAATTGCCGCTCGATTCGAGGCATGCGACACCCCGTCGCATTCCGGAAGATGGGTTAGTCGAGCGCTGAGTTTGTCGGTTCGGTGCGGGGGCAACGTATGGATCCCGTCGGGCGTAAGTGCCCGCACGATCACCAACGCATGCTCTGTGGCGTACGGTTTTGCCAGTCGAGGATCCACCGCCACCGCAAGCATGGTCCCATTCGCCGGCAGGCATCCGAGGTTTCCCGAGGCGGATGCGCCCATCCCGAAGATAGCAATCTTTGGCATGACCTCTTCGGGCCACAAGTGGCGATTGAAAATGCGCAGCTGGACGTCGACCGCGGCAGACTCGGCGCCCAGGGAGATTTCCGCTGAGTAGGAAAGTCCGCACGACCAATCCGCGCTTCCAACCGCGACAGCGGCGCGATCTTCCGAGTCTTGGACCACGCTCGCGAACCCAGCCGAGTACCTGGCGTCGTTCGGTCCCAAGGATGGGCAGAACTGGATGCCACCTACAAGGTTGTCGTTCAAGGGGCGGAGCACCTCGACTCCGGACCGTTTGTCGAAGAGAGATAACACGCGCCCGCCGAACTCGTTTGTAGCAGCGAGTCGGGTGTACTGGTTCTCTAAAATCAGGGATCGCAGCGACCGCTTAGTGTTTCCCGTTCGCTCGTATCGCCGGCGGGGCGGAGAATCGAATCGTTCGTGACGCGGTGCGGCGACCTCTTGGAAGATCGGAATGGTGAGTTCAACCTGATCTTCGAATACGCTAACGGCCACGGGGAACCATTCTACCGGTGGGCGGTAGAATCGACGACGTGAGTTCCGGCATCATAAGGCTTCTCCTTCGCGTGGTCAAATTCGTGGTCGTGCCCATCGGCCTCCTGCTGGCGGGTTACCTCATCATCGGCCCGATGGTTTCGGATTATTTGAACAAGAGCGATGCGGCTAATTCGCCGGGAGGCAAGGCCATTGAAAATGCTGATTCTGGAGGATAACCTGATCTGGTCCGGTCGCCTACGCCAAGCGCTTCGCGCCCTGGGCCACGAGGTCGAGTTCGTTTCGGAAATGCCCATCGAGCCATCAGGACACGTCGCCATCATCAACTTGTCGAGCCCCCGCCTGAACCCTTTCGATGCGGTGAGCAAGTTACGAGAGAAAGGCTTCTTGGTGATCGGGCACGCCGGGCACAAGGAAAAGGAACTCTGGGAGAGAGGGCGCGAGGCAGGCTGCTCGCGGATCGTAAGCAATAGCGAACTGACCTTCAAGTTGGAGACCATTCTCGCGGAGCTGGTCCCGTGAAGGACGGCTTCGGGCGGACGATCGATTACCTGCGGGTGAGCGTTACCGACCGCTGCAATTTCCGGTGCGTTTACTGCATGCCCGAGGAGGGCTACCCGGTTTCGCCCAAGGACGAGATTCTCACGTTCGAAGAAATCGCCCGTCTCGTTCACATCGCGGCCGACTTGGGGATGGTAAAGATTCGTCTAACAGGCGGAGAGCCGCTGGTTCGCAAAGACCTGCCCGCGCTGGTCGCACAGGTTCGCAAGCACCCTGAAATTACGGACTTGAGCTGCACGACGAACGGCTTCTTGCTCCCGGAAATGGCGGATAGGCTTGCCGGCGCCGGGCTGCAGAGGGTGAACGTCAGCCTCGACACTTTGGAAGAGGAGAAGTTCGTCCAAATCGCGCGTCGAGGTTCGCTCGGGAAGGTCCTCAATGGGATCGATGCGGCGCGCAAGGCCGGCCTTTCTCCCCTCAAAATTAACTGCGTCCTGATGATGGGCGTGAACGACGACGAGGTAACAGACTTCGCGCGGTGGACGCTTCGCGAGGAAGTGCACGTTCGCTTCATCGAGGTAATGCCGATCCGGTGGAACCTCGACGAGACGGATACTTACGACTCGATGAACGCCCTGAACGGTGACAGCGATCTGATCCGGCTTCGGCCGGCTGTGGACAGTGGGATGCTGAGCGATGTCGACATGCGAAAAATGGTGGTCCCGTACCAAATGGCGAAGGTCTCGATCGAGGCC
>JACDEQ010000436.1 GCA_013816225.1 Armatimonadota bacterium
GCCGAGGGAGCGGCAGCGCGCGAGGTGTCATTTGAAATCATCGCCTGGCAAGGGAGCGTCGCAAAAGTGCGCAATGTGATCCTATTAATCGGCGACGGCATGGGCGTCGCGCATCGCACCGCGGCCCGGATCGTCTCTCGCGGTATGACCGAAGGGCGATATCGGAATGGAATGCTTGAGATGGACCAGATGCAGGCCACGGGATTGGTCACGACCTCATCCCTCAGCGCGGCTGTCACAGATTCTGCTCCCGGCGCCAGCTGCTACGCGACTGGCAATAAGGGCGCAAACAACGAGGAGGGTGTTTTCCCCGACAACACCGACAACGACGCCTTGAAGCGAACTGACCCCGAGAGCGACGCATTCTTCGATAACCCGAGGGTCGAAAACATCAGCGAGTATCTGCACCGCACTCGCAGCATGAATCTCGGCCTGGTTACTACCGCAGACGTAACGGATGCGACGCCGGCCGCGTTCGCAGTCCACACTTCGAACCGAAACGCTTCCACACGCATTGCGGATAATTACTTTGACCGCCGCAACCAACTAGGTCTGACTGTCTTAATGGGCGGCGGTAGGCAATGGTTCGAGCCGAAGGGAAAGAAGGAGAGTGCGCGACGTGCTACGCCGACCAATGCCAAAGTTGATCCCGCTCGCGATCTGTTGAAAGAGTTCCAAGGTGCGGGTTTCGCCTTTGCGGATTCTGCTGCATCCCTGCAGGCTGTGGGCGCTTCACGGCCGCCGCGTTTTCTGGCTCTCTTCTCGCCGAGTCACATGCCGGTGGCACTCGACAAATTGGGTCACGGCGCCGAGCGCGTAAACAATGTACCGATGCTCGACAACATGGCGCGCGCGGCCCTCAATTCCCTTTCATCATCAAGCCCGCGAGGCTTCTTTCTGATGATTGAGGGAGCCTCTATTGATAAGCAGGCACACTATGAAGATGCCGACCGCGCGATCTGGGACACGATTGAATTCGACCGGGCGGTCGGCGTCGCAAAGCGATTTGCCGAACAAACAAACTCTGATGCAAACCCCGACAACGATACTCTGGTGATCGTGACCGCAGATCATGAAACCAGCGGCTTCTCGCTTATAGGCGCGCGTAATCCCGATCCGCGGATTCCGCGTGGCAGCCGTGATGCGGCGCGCGCTTACCGCGGTTTCACTGATTACAAGGATGCCGACGGCGACGGCTATCCGGATGAAGTGGATCCACCGAGCAAATTGATCATCGGCTTCGGCGCGGGCACTGACCGCTACGAAGACTGGATCAGCAACCGCCGTCCCTTGACACCAACCATTCTTGAGAAGGGGCGCGCCGTCGCTAACCCGCGTCGTGACGGTCCAGAGGACGCTGATACTGAATCACGTCACGGCCGGCTCATCACGGGGCAGGTCGAGAATGGCGAATCGTCCTCCACTTCCGCTGCGCTCATCATCGAGCCGATGACGAACGCAGTCCACACAGCCAGCGACATCGCGTTGACTGCCACCGGCACTGGCGCCCTGCAGTTCGTTGGCGTGCAGGACAATACTTCAGTCTTCTTCAAAATGATGCGCGCACTGGGCGGCTCATATAAGACTATTTATTACGATGGTCCACAGAATATTCCTGCGCGACAGCGCCGGCAGGCGAGAGGTAACGCGAGGAGTCAAACGCAGCGATAAATCTTCGGATGCCGATGGCTTTGCACAAAGAGTGGTAGAGCACTCCGCAAATCGTCGGTCATTTCCTTTCACGATGCGAGTGGTCAGGGTCGGTTGTTGCTTTACCAGTGAGGTTGAAAGCAGGAAGAATAAATCTTTGCTTAAGGAGATAGCCGATGATGCGATCGGCGTTCTCTTCCGCTAAACGTGCCGCCCCGTCAACGACAATCTCTGGAGCAAGCGGCGGCTCATACGGGTCGTCAATGCCGGTGAAGTTCTTGATCTTACCTGCGCGCGCGAGCCGGTACATACCTTTTGTATCGCGCGCTTCGCAGACCTCGAGCGGCGTATCGACGAAGACTTCCACGAAAAGCTGTTCCCCCACCAGCGAGCGGCACTCGTTCCGCGTGGTTCTGTAAGGGCTGACAGCAGCGCAGATGATGGCGCCGCGGTGGCGCACAATCTCCGCTGCGACGTAACCAAGGCGCCGAATGTTTGCATCTCTGTCTTCTTTGCTAAAGCCGAGCCCGGGTGAAAGGCGCGTACGCACAACATCGCCGTCAAGTAACGTAACTTCCCGTCCGTACTC
>JACDEQ010000437.1:0-1584 GCA_013816225.1 Armatimonadota bacterium
GTGGCTCGCCCGGTGTGCGCGTAGAGTCTTCGACAGAGCCGACCAGTGCTTCCTCGGACTCTCCTGAAACCTCGTCCAGGGAACCCGGCCTTGCCTCTTCCGGAAGAGGCAGGGCGCTTCTCACATCTTCCGAGGCGGGATTCAATATCCAAACTCCCAAACGTAGGTTCAAAAAGCAAATCAGGGCCCGTAGCCAGGACCGAGTGAACTTGCCCATCGTTGGCGATACCGCTGCTCCAGTGACGGCCACACACGAAAGTACCGACCCATCGAACTCGCGCAACGTCCGCCGGTCCGCTATCGCCTTTTCGACGGCTGTCGTCCACAGCTTCGCATCCGGAATCCCCGCGATCTCTATTGTGTAGGGCGAAAAGACCAACTGTCTGGCGTAGGCGCCAGCGGCGGTCGTGCCTACTTCCGATAGATTAACTGAGGCGCAGATCAGCAGTTCCGGAACGCCCTCAAGGTCCTGCAGGCGAGACATGAGCGGGGTGACGTTACGCTGCCGCGCCCTGTATGCTCCCTGTACTGGCTGGCTTCCATCAGGAAGCGGATCCATGTTGCGGTATTGCCGAATCACGTCGTAACAATTAGCCAAACATTTGCGATATAGCTGAAATGGGCTGAATTGTTGTGCGCCGTCGGAGATTATAGCGACCGAGTTCCAAAAAAGGATGTACGCAACGAGGATGGCAACAAAGACCCACTCTCCACCCGAGATGTGTAACATGATTGCCCAAGCGCCGTAGAAGGTCAGAATCAATAAAAATGGGATCATGAGGCCGACCAAAGCTTGCAGAACCCGATAGACAGAGCGCGCCGTGATCCCCACAACACGCGCGATCTTCCCTGAGACCCCTTTCGGAAGTCCATCCTTCGCCAAAGGGCGGAGAACGGCAATGAAAGGCCCAGCCGCCGTTGCAGCACCTAATATCGCCGCCCCGATGATACCCAGCCACGCAAAACTGACACCCCCGCCGCGGGCTTCAAGGAAGTCGGAAAGCCAGCCAGGGACAAACAAGCCACCAAATGCCAACAGGAAGGCAAGAGTCAAAGAATAGACGGCCCATTCAAATTTGATGTCGGCTGGGGATTGAAACCTCGCGCGCGTGCGTCTGGTCCGATTTCTCACCACTACTGCTCCAATGATGAGTGTAGGCAGGCCCGACAGCGCCCCAGCCACCGCACCGACGGCGGATGATAGGTCAATTTGCCTTTGGAATGCTTGTATGGCGAGCTCTAGCCCACCGAAGGCCATGCCAAGCACCGCAACGAACGACAGGATCACAGCTTGGTTTGCGGCGGCTCGCCACAGAAACGCCCAGAGATTCACCATGGCACTAGGCTCGGTGAGGTACCGCGCGTGTTGTCGAAGGAAATTGGCTTCCTCAGTCCCAGGCATGAGGGGGTCCGGTGGAGGCTCTGACGACACCCAGCGGTCATGCCGTAGGTCCTTTATCCATTCTGAGACCTCCTTGGATGAGAACACTCCACGCTTCGCATCGTGGGCAGGAAGTGGATGCCCGTCCGGGAGTAGACGCCGGTCCACCGAATCCGTAGGCGCGGGGCGCGTGGCGCTCGAGC
>JACDEQ010000437.1:1594-2238 GCA_013816225.1 Armatimonadota bacterium
GCCCTCGACAATGATTTTGCCGTCAACAGTGGTGTTGCCCTTGGCGTCGATTTTGATCTCGGATTTTACGGGAGGCATACTCGGGGTTTTGAGTGGCCCACCCGCGGCGAGCAAGAACGCCGCTGCCGTGTACGAACCGCCGGATACGGCCGACAAGAATCGCGCATGATTCGGGCCTTTCAAAAGATGCAACTGTTGCTGCAAGGCTTGTACAGCCCCGAGGCTGAAAGCTGAAGCTCGAACCCCTCCTCCTGATAGACAGATGCCAACTCTTGACTCGACTCGCTCTCCATCGATTCCCATCGATGCCCCTGTTCGTCATCTCTAGGGGTGCCCACGAATTCCGGTGTCTTCGCCTCGACGCGTGCGACACCGCTTGCTCGTGCGGCCCGGGTGGTTTCTGCCACGCTTACTGAGAATGGTTGAAGCAGGTAGATTGCGCAACCCCGAGCGAGACCGCTACCACGGGGGTCTTCAAGATCGAGGAGGTTGATGGCCTCGCGAGGTCGGCGCTTGGAGGGGCGTGATCCGTCGGCGGCGAGGAGGATGCGCAGCCGGTAGTGCTCGAAGTTGCGGAAGTCGTCGGCGAGGCGGCGGGTTTTCTCGATGAGCATGTTGATCGCTTAGGTGCCGCCGTTCTCCAC
>JACDEQ010000438.1 GCA_013816225.1 Armatimonadota bacterium
GGATTGAACACGTCGGCGACGACCTGCAGCTCCTTCGCCTGAACGATGAACTTGCCGCCCTCGGTGACTATCGTAGCCTTGGGGCCGGCGCACATCATCTCGACCCGGAATGGATAGCCGCCAGTACCCTCCGAGGTGCAACTATATTGCCGTCCAGATTTACCTTCCCATACTCGCCATCCAGCGATGGTTGTGTTAAATGAATGCAGCGCATAGAACCATGCTCCGCTCCAGAAGCAGATCAGAAGCGCACCGGTCATGGCCGCAAAGACGCCGATCCGCTGAATGGAGAGACCGGGAATGGAGAGACCGGATCGGACTGCAGCCGTTCGTCGAAAAGCGGAAGGCGATGCTTTTCGGGCACGATTGAAGAAGCCTGTCGCCGTCTCGATAAACGCGGCACCCCTTCCCTTGCCACTATGACTGGCGTCGTTCGCAAGAGCTGTAATCATGGCGGTGAGGATTCGGTCGCGGGCGGCGGTATAATTTTGGGCGCCAGCGCCGCCATTATACATTGCTCGCAAGTACATTTCGACCCGCGTGTCGAGCGCCGGCAGCGAGCCAGCGGCAATGGCCTGAACGTCCTTCTCCGGCGACCGGCCATCTTCGGGCTCCAAGGCAAAAATCGCCAACAAAGTGCGCTCGGACTTGTTTTGTGTCATGGTGCATGCCGCTTCGCCGAAGAGGTCTCTATCCTATCGCTGCCAGCCATTGCTGCGTTCGCGCGTCCATACCGCGCGAACATGGCCATGAGATCTATCTGATCGAGGCCGTGATCGCGCTTGATGCCAACGATCCAGTTTCGCAAGCGCTTCTTCGCATTCTCGACACGATCATCGTTCCAAGGAGGATCCGGATGAACGATGTTCAAAGCTTCAACGATTTGACGAACCGGCCATTCGACGCCGAAACCTGCTTGGACTTCAGGAACATGCGCGAGAACCTGCAACAGTTTCTGCACGTCCTCGTGTGGTTTGAACCGGCGCGACGCGATCGCAAGCATTCCACTCCAGGCTAGCCGCACGTCCCGGTCGTGATGAGGGTCATCATGGTCCTCTTGTAACTCACGAGCGTGCCCATCCTGATGCGTAAGCATTTCCTCATCCCGATCCATCCCGGGGCCGGCATTGGCCGGTGCTGAAAACTGTGCCGTGCGATAACCAAGACCGTGCCAGCGTCCCCAGCGTTGCCTCCGCATGTCTTCAAAACGGTGTTCGAGAGCACGCCGTCCCCCCACTTCCTTGATTAGCCAGAGAACGCGACCATCCTGTTCCGGAGTATCAATGTTTGTTTCAAGTGACGAACCGGACGGCCATTGGTCATCCGAAGTGGAATTCTGCGTAATGCGGCTGGCCTGCTGCATGTCATCGTCAATATTGATCGACGATCCGGCACCCAGTAGTTTCGCCATGACCTCGCTCAGCAATTCCCCCGCTGCCGAGGCCCGGTCAGCCCGCGGCATCCCGAGGGAGGTAACGAAGTCCGTGCACAATTTACGAATTTCCCTATAAAAAACCTTCTCATGCTGCGACGGCAGTGAATGCAGCACGCGCAGAGCCACCTCCCCACGCCGATGCTTTTCCACAGCCGCCATGACATCCTCGGGCCGAACTAATTCTTCCGCGCACGAAACATCCGAGGGCCGGCATGTCTCGTATTAACGGCATATCGAAAGCCAATCCGGCGCGACAGATGAAAAAAATATCTTTGCATCCAATCGCCGGTTTAGCGCCCGAAGCGCCGCTATCTGGTTAGGCGCCTGGGCAGTTCCCTGCCCCGGCACCGGACCAGAAGGGCGAGCCGGCGAACCTCCCAAGCCTCGCCCCCTGTTATTTCATGACCAAGCAATTATTCTTGCTTTGGCCGCCGGTCCACCGATTTTCTCTGCCGCCCACTGGCGGGGAATGGTGGAACGGCGGCAATTTGCGTCAACTTTCGCCCGGGCCAGGGTTTTTTGATTGCGCCCGGCGTCTCGGCCAGTTCGCGGAGAGGTCTCTTCCTGGGGTTGAGTTCAACGCTTAGTTCAGGCTAACCGGAAAGCCTGTTGAGGAGCAATTAATTCACGCGCGCTTGAAACTTTTTGGCCTCGGCTCCCGTAGAGAGTAACGGGAGTTTTCAGCTATACGAATGTCAAGGCTTGTTTGTCGTCATAAAAGTGATCCGGGAGTAAAATCCAATGAATTTTTTCGACATGAATTCGGAGGTCTGCAATCTGCGCGCGGAGGAGGAGCGTATTC
>JACDEQ010000439.1 GCA_013816225.1 Armatimonadota bacterium
GACGTGTGCCTCCCGACGCACCTCCACCTGGAGTTCGCCTCGAAGGCCTTGCGAGCCGGAAAGCCCACGCTCTGCGAAAAGCCGATGTGCCGCAAAGTGTCCGAGTGCGCGCAGCTCGTCGAGGAAGCTGAGAAGGCCGGCGTTCCGTTCATGCCGGCGCAGGTCGTCCGTTTCTTTCCTGAGTTCCGCAAAGCGCACCAACTCGTTAAGGAAGGGGCCGTCGGCACTCCCGGAGCCGTTCGCGCTCGCCGGTGCGGACGGCATCCCAAGGGGGCAGACCTGTGGTTTGCAAACATCGAGCTATCGGGCGGCGTCCTGATGGACCTTGCCGTCCACGACTTCGATTGGATCCGCTGGACCTTCGGCGAGGTTCGACACTTGTTTTCACAATCACTGACCTTCACCGGTTTGACCGGACTGGATTATTCCCTTACCACATTGACTCTCAAATCGGGTGCGCTCGCGCACGTGGAGGCTAACTGGGCAGAGCCAACAGGATTTCGAGTTGGTTTCGAAATCTCAGGGACCGAAGGCTTTATCGAGTACGACAACCGCCAGACGGTGACACTTCGGACTTCCACAGAAACGGGATCGATACCCGAGAGCCCGATGCTGCCACTCGACGATCCGTACTATCTTCAGCTGCGGGGCTTCCTTGACGCGGTCGAAAACAATCAGCCGCCCCCTGTATCGGCAATCGACGGCCTGAGAGCCGTCGCGGTATGCGATGCGGCCATCGAAAGCGCGAAAACAGGACGCGTAATCAGGCCCGCCGTCGGATAACGAGTGAACCTAAGAACTGCTTCCGGGAGTCTGATAAGCGTGCGATTCATCCTCAGCGCGCTTTTTGCGGCAGCGTCGCTCGCCTCGACAGCCTCTTCAGAAACCCTGACACGGTGGAAGGTGACGGCTAACCGGGTGCTCGAATGGGACGGCAAGCCATATATCCCGGTCGGTTGGAGGATCACGCCCGACAAGTTGGATCAAGCGAAGGCGACAGGCGTGAAAGATGTCCTCATCGATTTGGAGCTGGATTCCGACTGGCGGCCGGCGGTCGCGAAAGCCGAGGGCGCGAATATGCGCTACCTCCTTAGCCTTTCGACCAATGCCCCGGGCAGCCCAGCGTTCATCGTCCGCCCCGAGGCGTACCGCATCGACAATGTTAAGCGCGATTCCGAGCACACAATTCACGTTCCGAACGGACGGAGCGTCTTTTATCTCCTCCTTACATCCCCTGACTATTCGATCGCTTCCAAGGGCTGGTCCGACGTTATCGGCGGCCAGGCCAAGATCACGGTCAGCGCTTCCACGGGCACAAACTTTGTACTTCTGCTCTATCCGCGAGTCACCGCGAGCGGCCTCACCGACTATTGGGAGGGCCTAGACCAGAGACGTGACGCCGTACTCGCCAAACTTATCGGCGCGAAGGTGGGTGGCGGCTTTCGCGGCGTAATTAATCCACTCGGCAAGGTGGACTTGTGGACTTCCCAAGGCGGCTACGTTCCCGATTCTCCTGCGTTCCGAATGGAGTTCGAAAGTTTTCTGCGTGCCAAGTATAAAGACGTGGCCGGCCTGGAGAGGTCCTGGAAACTGCTTCGGCCAAACCTTAAGGACTTTAAGGGCGCCGCCCGATTCGTCCCTCTATTCGGCTCGAGCCGCGGCGTTGACAGCTTTTACGATCCGCAAGAGAACGTGCTGGCAATGGCATCGCGCCACGACAATCCTTATTGGAAAGACATTCAGGCCGTGATCGATGGTGCCGCGGCGCGACGAACCGGCCGCCTCGGCCGATCTATAAGCGAGATTGTAGACGCGCCGGTCGTTTACGAATGGAACGGCTGGTCACCGATCTACGATACGCGCCAGCCAAGCGGCAACGGGATCGGAATGTCCGCCATCGGAGCCGGCTTAGAGGCCATCGAGAACTACGCCGCCAATGCCGCTAGCTCGGCGCTGGCGTGGAAAGGCCAGCGCTGGCTGCTTGTGACGGAGATGAGCCCCGGCGCGTCGCCATACACTGAAGAGAGTTTGCGAAGCGTCGTCACCGATACCGCAGACCTTGGCGCAAAGGGCTGGTTCGTTCGTTGGTCTGGTGGTTCCGAGGCGCCTTGGATGAAGGCGATGGCAACGGAAGCGGCGACTAGTGACATCGCAACGCGCTCGCCGATCGCGATGTTCTATCCCGAGAACGCTCGCTTCCCCGCCATCACGATGAGGCTGCCGGGCGGCGTATGGT
>JACDEQ010000440.1 GCA_013816225.1 Armatimonadota bacterium
TTCCTGGGGTGCTCCACGTCTTGCCGCCATCGTCGGAGCGCTGAATCACTTGCCCGAACCAGCCGCTTGTCTGCGAAGCATAGATTCGGTCAGGGTTTACAGGGGATGCCTTCAGGTGGTACATCTCCCAGCCGGCAAAATGCGGTCCCTCGATCTTCCAACCTTTGCGATCACCATCTGCCGTGCAAACGAACGCTCCCTTTTTCGTTCCGACGAGTACTCGAACTTTGCTCATGCTGCGCATTATGACCGGGAATCAAGGTTGGCGGAGAGGGTGGGATTCGAACCCACGGAGGCTGTGACACCTCACCGCATTTCGAGTGCGGCGCACTAGACCGGGCTATGCGACCTCTCCGTACTAATGGCGCCCTCGGAGGGATTCGAACCCCCGACGCCCGCCTTAGGACGGCGGCGCTCTATCCCCTGAGCTACGAGGGCGCGCGGCTTAAAGGATACCTGCCGAGCGCAGTGTGTGATCAACGAAGCGCAGGTGGTGTTCGAGCGAGAAACACTCGGCGATTTCCTCGGCGCTGAGCCTGGAAGCTACATCCGGATCGGCTTCGACGCTCGCTTTGAAGTCCTCGCCTGACCAGGCCCTCGATGCGTTCCGCTGGGCGACTTTGTATGCATCCTCCCTGGCCATTCCTTTTGAAACCAGCGCGACCATCACGTGCTCGCTGAAAACCAGGTCTCCCATCTTGCGCAGGTTCTCGGCCATGCGCTCCGGGAAGACCTGCAGGCCGGAGAGGATGGCCGTCAGCCGCTGGAGCATGAAATCCGCCAGGTGGAACGAATCGGGGAAGACGATTCGCTCGAGGCTCGAATTGGTTAGATCGCGCTCGTGCCAAGTCGCGACGGATTCCATCATCGCGTGCGCGTTCGCCCTTAGGATGCGGGCGAGGCCGCAAACCGTTTCGCTGTTCCATGGGTTGCGCTTGTGCGGCATGGCGCTGCTGCCGGTCTGGCCCGAACCGAACGCTTCCTGGACTTCCAATATCTCCGTGCGCTGCAGGTTGCGCAACTCAGTCGCGAACCTTTCGAGCGAGGCGCCCAAAACGGCGACGACGTTGAGCAAATTAGCGTGGCGGTCCCTGGACACGATTTGCGTGCTGGCCGGGTCGGGTTCGAGCGCCAGAAGGCGGCAGGTTTCCGCTTCCACATCCGGGCCCCCAACTCCGTGGACCCCGACCGGGCCGCTGACTTTGCCGACCGAAATCTCTTCACGTGCACCGTTTAGCCGCTTTTCGGTGCGGAGCAATTCGGCGTGCCACCCGGCGAGTTTAAAACCGAAGGTAATCGGCTCCGCGTGAATGCCGTGCGTTCGTCCGATCATCGGCGTGTGGGCGTGCTCCTTCGCCAACCTAGCAACCTCGGATCGCAGCGCCACACAGGAAGCCAGCAACTGGTCTACGGACTTGCGGAGCATCAGGGCGAGCGCCGTATCGATGACGTCGTAGCTGGTGACGCCATAGTGGATATACTTCCCGGCATCGCCGGCGGTCTCGGCCATATTGCGGACGAACGCCATCAAATCGTGGCGGGTCTCCTTTTCCAATTCGGCCATGCGTTCCAGGTCGAACGAGGATTTCGCGGCGATCGCATCCGACGTACCTGCGGGGATTCGGCCGGACGCCTCGTTGGCGCGGCAGATTGCCAGTTCCACGTCGAACCAGGTCCGAGTCTTTGCTTCCGGGCTCCAAATCGCTGCCATTTCGGCCGTTTGGTATCGCTCAATCAATCGAGTGTTCCCAGGGCGCGCAGTGTCAGATTCATTGGTAAGGTTATACCGGGTACAGAAAGGGACGGGGCACTTGGTGTGCAAGAGCCCAGGACTTGAGTGTCGACGTCGAGAGCTACTACGCCAAGTCCCTCCAGCCAGAAGACGCGAAGTTCACCATCAGCCGCGCTCACGCGAACCTTCCATCCTTGCTGCGGACTGCTTACCGTGCACCCTTTGTGACCGTATTGGCCGGCAGCTTCTGCGGCGATTCCTGCCGCAAGAGGAACCCGCTTCGGCATTTCGATCCAGGGCCGCCCCCTAATGGTCCGAACGCAGCGCGGTCCGATGTAGATCATCGCACTTCTTGCGGTTTCGTAAGCCGCTGCGGAAAAGGCGTTCAGCAGCACGCCGAGTTCTTCCGGGTCGAGCGCAGCGGCCTTCTCCGGGTTCTTAGCAGCTTCGATAAACGCCTTCTGTATCATAAGCCCAAAATCCTCTGCCCACGCTTGAGG
>JACDEQ010000123.1 GCA_013816225.1 Armatimonadota bacterium
CTCTTGACCGGTCCCCGATAAGTTTCCACCCTAAGTGTATAGAATCCGCACCTTCTCTCGTGTCGCTTGCTCTCGTGTCGTTGCGACTTCTCTTTGAAGTTCGCCGGGGTCAGCCCGCCAGTTAGCCAGCCTTCTTTTTCCTTTGTTCGTAGAATACCCAAGCGACGAATGGGGTCTAAATGTATTGTAGCCCTGCTGTAGCCGTTGGATCGAGTCTGACGTGCCGGCACGTGGTCGAAGTTCTCAGGCTTCGAAGGCCCTGGAGATGAACTCGGGACCGTTGTCGACCTGGATCACGCTTGGGTGCTTGGACCGCGGAATCGAGTCGTAACTCGGCTAAAGTATTCACTCCCCAATTAAGCATGACGATAATAGGAGTGCGAACAAGCCCTAATGCTGCCGCAACCCAGAGAATCAAGGTGCGGTAGTTTTTTGCCCAGTTTCATGTTTGCGCTTGAAGATGCGAAGGCGGCGCAGCCTGAAGGTCCGTACCTGTAGAATCTGATTTACCTCGATGTGGAAACCGAGTAGACCGTAACGAGCCCATTGCCCGAGGAACAGACGTAGGCAGATCTATTCTGCGGTAATACAAATCCGGTTACGGGAATCGTCGTCTCGGCGACCACACGCCGATTGGATACATCTACAATCCGGACATTGCTGGTCGAGATACTTCGTTCGAGCAACAGCAATTGATTCCCGCGCAGGGTGTGGTCAAAGGTGTAGTAATCGGAGCCACCGCCATCCCAGGCAACAAGGTCCTTCCTTTTGACAATGTGCGTGTAGAAAAGGTCGTACAGGACAGTCGAATCTGGGCTGGAGACAACTGTCGGATCCACGTGCCCCCCGAGGTCATACGTAATTGTTAGTTGGCGAACCTTCAAAGTGCTCAAATTCAACATAAACAGGGGCACGATGCCCCGAACGAAAATCCGTTGAGGCAATCGTGGTATCACCTGACTTTAGGAGTAATCTGTCTGCAGCGTCAATAGCAACCGTGAACGGATCCTCCAGTTTTTGAGTCAGGTCTACTCCGGCCGTATTTGCGTAGACTAACTGCCAATCGCTTCGTGTTGATGCAAACATTAGGAGCGCCACGCGCTTGCCTACCGCTAAAAGCTTGAAGCGCGAGCAAATAAATGTCTGCATTTGCCAAACGGCTCTCAGCAAAGCGAGGTCGAACGGCCAGGCTGTTTGCCCATCGAGATAACGCAGATTTTGAATGAAAGGTGTGTGGTATTTCCGCGGTGATCGTTGGACTGCTAATTGTCTTGGGCAGCTCCGGATAGTACCAAGCTCCATCTTGGATATTGTCCTCACTTTGTTTCATCAATGGTCTCTTTTTAGACTGCTCCGACATATCAGCATTCGACGTTGGGCGCCCGCCGCATCCTAGCAGTGCACTAACAGCCAATACTAATCCCAACGGTTTGTGTTTGCGCATAAGCGCCCGCACTCCTTGTAGTAGCGCCGCCTCCGCGCATCTTCGAGTGCGCGAATCTCCATAAAGTCTACGGGATAGCGTCTTAGCAAGCAAACTCTAGCAACCTCATCAAAGAATTGTCTGTGTAGCGCCGGCAGCTTCACTTCAGGATATTTTAGTGCAAAGGCGAGCATTTGCCTCGCATCAAACGACTCATCAAGCTCGGCAAGAAATTCCTGGGCTAGCCAGATACGCTCGCCAAACTCACCGGTCGATCGGATCTGTTGCGTGGCATCCCAAATGGATATCCAATTCGGTTTGCCTGCGTCGTCGAGCAGCTCCAAATCGAGCGTAGTTCGAGGCGGCGAATAACGGACATATCCCTTGCACAGCGCAAGCTTCAAGTAAAAGTGAAACGCCGCTAGTGACGATTCCGAGGTTTCGGCAAGCCACCGAAACGTGGACTCGGCATAATGCCTGTTGTCGCCCCCTAGTGTCCAAGCCGCTTCGAGTACAGGCGACATCATTACGCGTTCGCTGTGAGACTTCTGTTCCGAGTGCAGCTTTACAAACGCCTTCGCTTGTTTATCCAAGCCATGCGTGTCTTGTATTCGCTTCTTTATGAGAAACGCTTCTTTGCTCACGGTTCCAAGATATTCAACCGACGGCTCGCGGGGATCTTGCTCTTGCGCCTGCCCACCATAGCCGGACAAGATGGCCAGGAATAGTGCAGCTAGGTTAGCGACACTCATGGCCGCTCACAAATCATCGCGGGATTAGGGAAGGTATCTCCCAAACCGCGTGAGTTTTCGAGCAGGGCGTTGGTCGAGACCGGAGGGTCAGGAACGTACACCCGCCGAACCCCTCCTCGCTTCTCCGCAATCTCTTCGCCGTTAACTACCGTGTATCTAATAGTCGCCATTACTTGGGGCCTTTGCTTTATGGTACCCGTGGTCTGCCCAATTTGGTAGTCCGGTCATAAAATTAGACTTATGGATTATTGCAGGTTTTGGGAGAACGTTGCCGGGGCTACGCCTCCGAGGGACGAGTGAGGCCCAGCCCTCGCTGCAATAGCGAAGGTAAACGCGAAGCTGCATCACAGCATCTCCTCCTCCGATATTGATTCTGACATGGCTTGCGCCGGGAAGCGCGAGGGATTGTCCAGTGGGTCAGCGCATATCCGTTGGCAATGCAATTCGCTTGAGGCCGTCGTCCACTGTTAAGTAGAAATAAACGCTGGTCGCGCCAAACGCGCGCATTCGAGTCGAACCAAATGTTCCAAGCTTTCTGACCTCAAGTACGCTTCCCTGGACCGACACGCTTGATACCGTTATATTGTTCATATCAATGTCGAGGAGGATCGCAGATTCATCCTTAGCCGCCACAACGACACCGAAACCCTGAACGCCCGGCTTAGCAACGTGGACCTTTCCATCAGCCAAGCATCTGAGGCTGCGACTTCTTTGATCCCATACCCAGAGGTACCTGTTATGGGCAAACGTCCGAGCGCTGGGCCAATAAGGCGATATCGGGATAGCCGGGCTTGCCTTGCCATCGTCCAGGTCGTATGCCCTAACCAAACCCTCCGAATACAGTAGGAGTTTATCACCAAATCTCCCTATTGGTCCACCGACGAGCTTTGTCGGCGTACGCGCGAACGTGTCAATCCGAACGACGTCGACAACTTTAGATTCCTTGGACTTGACGTAAATGTTCTTTCCAATGGCAACGGCGAAAAGAACGTCCTTGATAACCTTTGTAACATTATCCGAGAGTCGCATAACCAATATCTCGGTCTTATCCAAATTATGGATTAGGAAAATATCGTCATTTGCCTGTGGCACGAAGAAATGGTCTTTCACAGATATTGAACGGCGGAGACGGTGCGATTTGAGATCTACTGTGGCAAGAGTCCCCTTTGAAGTCACTAAGGACAGAGAAACCAAGAATAGAGAATTCCGGTTACACGCCGAGGTGGTCATTTCCGAGAGGGGCAGCTTGCAGATTTCCGACGCTCCGCGCGAATCAACTGCAATTGCAGCTTTACGCAAGAAATCATATCCGTACAGTTTCCCGTCGACCGGACCACAAAGGTCGAATGGTGAAAACACCTGCTTACGATAATTTGAATCGACGCAACCCCACTCGAGGCTAGCTGCCAGCACCAAGGCAATCACAGCCAAGACCACTCTTAGAGTGTGCATATCGAGCGTCCTCAATTGCTTCATTGCCATCGCAAGTTTTACCTACACTCCTCGTTTCGCGGCCTGAGCCCAGCTAGGTTGTTCCGAATTTCCGTGGGAACGACCGACCGTCGGCGATGCTAGCGCCGCCCTCGATTCCTTGAGGACCTTGGTGATCTGGTCTTCCGTATTTCGTTTTCCCTTGTTCAATGCTGTGGTCATGTCCCAGGACGTTGTGCGCTAGGTCAATACGGCCAATCAGAAGGCAAGTTTCTCGTTACAATCTTGCCGGAATGCATCCCTATATAGAGGCGCCTAGCAGCAACCGCCAGACCATCGCTGATGCCAAATCGCCCTGAAACCTTCCCCATTGGTGTTACACCCAGAGAACCGGTGTCGCATGCCACGTGCAATCGCGTGGTTTCAGGGTCGAGGTATTCGATCAGAAGTATTCCGTGCCGAATTCTGTAGATCCGGACCGTACCTCCAAACGGGAGACGCGACGCCCTGTGCTCTCGTCCGTTCCACCGGCCAAGCCACAAACCGCCGCGCTCTTCGAACAGATACCATAGCCACTTCGGTGTTATGGCGTATCCTGCGAGAGATAAGCGATTGCGAATGAGCTTGCTCGAAACAGCGCGGCGTTCGAACAGAGCCAAAACTGTGGGACCGCGCACAAATACTGCGTCGTCAGACTTGCCGAGAATTGAAGGGTTCCAGAGCGTCTTCCCCGACCGTTCCTTTGCAACTGCCTGCTCGCACTCCGCAGGCCATGACGGCCAAACCTTTACTCGCCCCTTCGATCCAACCTCAAGGAGCTTGTTCTTCGCACTCACAACGAGGGCACAACTCATTCCCAATCGAGGCGCCACGATCGATTTAATCGTTTTGACGCCTAATGTTGCATCCGAGACGTAGAAAACGTAGGGCCACAAAGATGTAGTGCTGGCAATCAACACTCCGTCCGAAGTGGCAATGACCCGGACCCCGCTCTCCATTTTCAGGTACCGGCCGGTCGCGTCGCGCAGAACTTTCCAAGGCCCAGGCCGCAGAAAGGAACGAACGTAGATGTACCCTCTAAATGTTATAATCCATTCATGCTTTCTGGTCCTGCGGTATTTAACCATCAAAAGCCCAGGGTCGAGTTTCGGTACGGCAGGAATTTGCAATACTTGGGACTTATTATTTGGATAGAGCGTCTTCAACGATCGTTGCTCCCAATTTAAACAGTAGATCGTGTTCGCGTGCTCCGTAAGCGCAGGTCTTCTTGTCGGCTGGATCGGACCTGCAGAAAGAGCGATGGCGAGCGCGGGTGCAATTGCTATTGAGTTCATCAGATGTTACGATTCCTGAGGCCAGGAGACATAAAAGCTGTACCTGAGGCGATGTGCCAGGTCAACGACCATCGCCGTTCCGTTCTCGTTGACGGCGTGCTCTTTGCATACCTCGCGAACGGTCTTGCCGATGACCAGCGGTGTGCACTATGTTGCTGGCTGTTCGTCGATATCGCAAACATACCATCCGATTCTCATTTGATACGCGTACGCAAAGAAGGCAAGGCGTGGGCCAACGCCAACGTGACCGGCAATGGAGGAGCCGACGCTATTCCCAATGACGATTTACCCAGAAGTGTGGTAGGCATCCCTACGATCTTCAGACACGCGGCCCTTCGTGGTATTTCAACGCACTTTGCGCCCTTGCTTTGATTTCGATTGACTAATCCAATCAAAGTTGTTACCATACTTGCAACTAGCGACATATAGACCATTGATTCCATCGTCAGGACAAGTTCCCTTACCCTTTATGCTCGGCGTGGAGCCTTTCGAACTCCGTGACCAGGTTCTCCATCGCGGCGAAGCCGCCTTGCCAGAATGATCGGCTCTGGAGGTCGATGTCCATCAACGCCATCAACTCCCTCGGCGTTTTCGAGCCGCCGAGCTTGAGCAGGTCCACGTACTTGCCGGCGAACGACGGGCCTTCGCGCTTAGCCATTTGGTACAGAGACAGAACCAACAGCTCGCCGAATGAGTACGCGTATACGTAAAACGGCGCGAAGATGAAGTGGCCCACATAGCTCCACCACCTGGAGTGCTGCTCGCCAAGCTCGACCGAACCGCCGAACATCGCCTGCAAATTCGTCTGCCACAACTCTCCGAATTCCGCCGGCGATAGCTCGCCCTTCTCGCGGCGGTGAGCGTGGCAGGCCTGCTCGAATCGGAACATGGCAGCTTGCCGAAATACCGTGGCAAAGACCCCTTCGATCTTCTCCGCGTAAAGCGCGAGCTTGTCCTTGGTGCTCGCTTCCTTGACCAAGTTCTCGAAAACCAGCATCTCCCCGAACGTGCTGGCCAGCTCCGCCAACGGAAGCGTGCCGTGAAAGTTGAAGAGACTCTGGTCGCGGCTGTAGCTGGCGTGGACGCCGTGGCCCAACTCGTGCGCCAGCGTCATCACGTCCTTGAGGCGATCCTCATAGCTCATCAGGATATAGGGGTGAACTCCGGGAACGGCGCTGTGGCTGAAGGCGCCGCCGCGCTTGCCTGTTCGCGGCGAGGCGTCGATCCAGCGCTTGTCGAAGAACTCGCGAACGATCTCTCCCGATTTGGGGCTGAACGCCTCGTAGCTCTCGGTCACGGTCTTGCGCGCCGTCTCCCAGTCGCACTGCGGCAGGTCGGGAAACAGCGGCGCGTAGCGGTCATAGTCGTAGAGCGTCGATAGTCCCAGCAGCCGTTTCTTGAGCTTGTAGTAGCGCTGCACGGTCTTGTAGTGTTTCTCGACCGACGACATCAACGCCGCG
Source organism: Armatimonadota bacterium (assembly GCA_013816225.1). Classification (GTDB taxonomy): domain Bacteria; phylum Armatimonadota; class Fimbriimonadia; order Fimbriimonadales; family ATM1; genus JACDEQ01. Next base: position 6,401 of record JACDEQ010000123.1, read on the forward strand.
ACGCTCTCGGCCGGGATCTCGTTGGCCAGGTTGCGCGGCTGCAACGGATCCTTGTAGACGCGCAGAGTACAGTCCGAGCGATGGTCCTGGACGACC
>JACDEQ010000124.1:0-2126 GCA_013816225.1 Armatimonadota bacterium
GAATGTATGCTGCCCGCTTAACTATCGCGACACTCTCGCAATGTTCGCGCAGCCGAGGGCAAGCGACGCACGCGAGTACCTTCCCGTTCTGAGCCTGCAGCCAGGGGCTGGAGGCGGGCTCAAAAGGTATACTTTGAGATCGCGCCGGACTCTGTTGGGCCGCCATCTTTGTCCCCGTACTTCGAATCATGGGTATCGATACTTTATTTAGAAAATGGTTTGACAAGAGCGAAGATGAAGTCAAAAGCTACAAGCCGCTCGTCGAAAAAACGAACTCGTACGAACCGCAGTTCGAGGCTCTATCGCACGACGAGCTAGCTGCGAAGACCGACGACTTCAAGGCTCGTCTGGCCAGCGGCGAGACGATCGAAGACATTTTGCCCGAAGCATTCGCCGCCGTGCGCGAGGTCAGCCGGCGCACCTTGCATATGCGGCACTTCGACGTGCAGATTTTCGGCGGCATTGCACTTCACAACGGCAAGATCGCAGAAATGAAGACGGGGGAAGGTAAGACGCTCGTCGCAACCATGCCCCTCTATCTAAACGCTCTCTCTGGCAGCGGCGCCCACCTCGTCACGGTCAATGACTACTTGGCGCGAAGAGACGCCGTCTGGATGGGGCCGATCTTCCACACGCTCGGCCTGAGCGTGGGCATCATCCAGGGCCAATCCCAGGAGTCGGACGAACTCGGCGGCAGCTATCTCTACACGCCCGGCACCCACCACGACGACCCGCGCTATACCAACCTAACGCCGTGTTCCCGGCGCGACGCCTACATGTGCGACATCGTCTACGGCACGAACCACGAGTTCGGCTTCGACTACATGCGCGACAACATGGTGTTCGACCAGTCAGAGCTTGTGATGCGTGAGCTGAATTACGCGATCGTCGATGAAGTCGACAGTATCCTCGTGGACGAAGCCCGAACGCCGCACATCATCAGTGGGGCGTCGACCGAGCCGATCGAGAAGTATCACCGCGCGAACGAAGCGGTGAAGAGGCTCACGGGGGCGGCCGAAGATGGTCCGGGCGTTCACTACGTCGTCAACAAGAAGGACCACGCCGCATCGCTCACCGAGCAAGGCTACGACAAGGTCGAAGAGCTTTTGGGCATTCCCAATTTGGCGAACGAGCCGGACTGGATGCACTACATCAATGCTTCCGTAAAAGCTCACGGCCTCTTCGACAAAGACCACGAGTACGTAGTGAAAGATGGCCAGGTCATTCTAGTCGACGAGAACACGGGCCGCATGATGTTCGGACGACGCCTGAGCGAAGGCCTTCACCAGGCGCTCGAAGCGAAGGAGGCCGTGTCCGTTCAGCGGGAGAGTCAGACCGTTGCGGTTATCACGTTCCAAAACCTGTTCCGCTTGTACGAGAAGCTTGCGGGCATGACCGGCACCGCGAAGACCGAAGAGGATGAGTTCCGCAAGATTTACGGCCTCGAGGTGGCGACGATACCCACCCACCGGGACATGATTCGAACGGACCATCCGGACACGATTTTCAAAACCGAAGAGGCGAAGTTCCGCGGTATCGCGCGCGAATTGTTGCGGCTTTATTCCAAACAGCAGCCGGTTCTGGTGGGCACGCGTTCGATCGAAATGTCGGAGCGCGTTTCCGCAAGGCTAACCGCTGATAAACTCCAGAACTTGGTCATTGCTGAGAGAATAAAATTCGAAATCGAAAACCAGAAAGGACTCGACAAGAAGAGTAAGAACCAAGCCTACTCGAATATTTTGACGCCGCTTACCGAAGCAAAATTAAAATCGCTAGCGGATACGGCGAGGTCGCTGAATCTGCCCGTCGATCCGCTCAGCGACGAAATGCAGTCTTGGTTCTTAGAGCAGTTCGGATTGGCTGCGGAGAATAAGGTTTACCTCGACGAGGGTTTGCGCCACGGAATTCCGCACAAGGTTTTGAACGCGAAGTATCACGAGCGTGAGGCGCTCATCGTCGCCGAAGCCGGGCGAAAGGGCTCGATCACGATCGCGACGAACATGGCGGGCCGCGGCGTCGACATTCTGCTTGGCGGTCGCGTACAGAACGCTGAGATCGAGCAGGCCGGAGCCCAGGAGGTCGAGGAGGACCAGGAATTTGCGTCGGACACATTTGTGGCGTTCAGG
>JACDEQ010000124.1:2136-6493 GCA_013816225.1 Armatimonadota bacterium
CAGGCGCGGGGGCAAAGAGCGAGCAGCGCCGCCACTGCCTCTCGACGACCAAGAGCGGGCAGCGCTTGCTACCGAAGTCACTCAGCTTGGTGGCCTATACATTTTGGGTACGGAAAGGCATGAGAGCCGCAGAATCGACAACCAGCTGCGTGGACGCTCGGGCCGTCAAGGCGACCCTGGCGAGAGCCGATACTTCGTTTCGCTCGAAGACAATCTCTGGAAAATCTTCAATGCGAAAATGATGGAAAATCCGATGCTGAAAATGTCGCCCGATCTGGAGGAGGTAAATGCGAGATTCCTCAGCCCGATGATCGAAAAGACCCAGAAGCGAATCGAGCTGCACTTTTTCGAATACAGAAAGCATGTCCTTGAATACGACGACGTTCTAAACGCTCAACGTGAGCATATTTACGAAACGCGCCGCGAGTATTTGCTCGGAAAGGATCCGAGGCCGACCGTGCGCGAGCATGTCGATGAGGCGATCGAAGAAATTGTCGACCGAAATGCGCCCGACGGATTCGAGAATAACGAGTGGGATTATCAGGCGATTTTCCGCGAGCTTTTGCAGATTTTCCCTGCGATGGATTACGGGAGTGTTCAAGACCTCGAAGGCTTCAAGAACGAAGAAGAGATTCTCCCGATCGTTAAGGGCTGGGCCAACGAAGCATACGAAGCGCGGATTGCCGAATTCGGAGAGGACTACCGGCAAATCGAGAAGATCGTGCTATTGCGGGCGATAACCCAACTTTGGACCGAGCATCTGCAGAGCGTCGAACGGCTTCGGGAAGGCATCGGATTGCGGGGATACGGCCAAATCGATCCGCTCATCGCCTTCCGAAAGGAGTCGCACACGATTTTCGAGGACACGCTGCGCGGAATTCGCGATCAAGTGGCGCAATACATCTACAAGATGCAGTTCCAGCAGCCTCCGCCGCCAACGCAGCCGCGAATGGAGCGCGTCGACGACGACCCGCCTCCGCGAACAAATGGCGCAGCGAGCACAAACGGCCAGATCGATTGGTCGAAGGTTAAGCGAAACGATTTGTGCCCATGCGGCAGTGGGAAGAAATTCAAACACTGCCACTACGGAAAGGCCGAGGCCCTTTAGGTCCTTCCGCCTCTCGGCACTGAATGGTACCACCGATGACCATCGCGGGCATAGCCAGCACGAATGCAAATGGCACAAGGCTGGCGAGGCCGCAACCGATCATAAATCCGGGCGCGGACTTTGTGGAGAGGACTTTCAACTGCGCGGGAAAGGCTATGCCTCGGCGAAAATAAGCGGGCGCCGAGAAGTCTATTAGCGAAAGAAATCCTGCCGCCGCTGCACCAACTATAGGCCCAAGCCATCCCAGCAGCAACGTCGCGCCCACGACGACGATCGCCATTAATAGGCGAAAAACCGTGTCCATAATGGCAACTCCGCACCCGGGCTCGTTATGTGGAGCATCTCCGTAAATCGCCTCCTCAGCTTCCAACGAGAGTCGGCCCCATAAGAAGCTGCTGAAGAGGGCAGACACCGCCACCAAGATGAAATTGGCGGCCACTACCCACAAGAGAGTTATCGAGATTGCACCCGCGATGCTGACGGTCCAATCGAGCCAGCCGGTCCCTGGAATACGCTCCGAAAGCCGTGGAACGATCAGCCACTGGCCGATGATCAGGACAACCAGGTAGAGGCATGCTGCCCAGGCGAGTGGCTTCCACGAATAGCCCCACAGTTTCGGCCTCGACAGCAGGGCGTGGAGTCCCTTCAGAAGAGTGAGCATGTGTCAAATACGCGCGTGCGCGCCTGAAAGATGCACCGCCTCTTAGGTAGCATTTGGGCATGCAGTTTGGAATGGTCGGCGTCGGGGCGAACGCGCCGAACACGGTCAACGTTATCGTCGAAATTCCGAAGGGCAGCACCAACAAATACGAGATCGAGCACGACACCGGCTTGGTCAGACTTGACCGCGTGCTATACTCGCCACTTTTTTATCCTTGCGATTACGGATTTATTCCTGAAACCCTTTACAGCGACGGCGATCCACTCGACGCCCTCGTTCTGTTAACCCACCCGACGTTTCCAGGTTGCATCGTCGACGCGAAACCGATCGGCGTCTTGGGAATGCGGGACGAAAAGGGACGCGATGACAAGATTATTTGCGTCGCGACGAGGGACCCACGGTTTAGCGACATGGAGGATCTGGACGACTTATCCGAACACGTGCGCCGCGAGATTGTGCATTTTTTCGAGGTTTATAAGCAGCTCGAAGAGAAGTCGGTGGAAATTCTCGGCTGGGACACCAAGGGCGAAGCGCGGCGTTTGATCGAAGAATTTCGTGTTGCAAAATGACGGCTGATGACCTTGCTGAATTATTGAACAGGGCTTTCGATAAGAGCCCGTGGCACAGCGTCAAGGGGGCACTGGAGGGTCTCGAATACGGAACATTCGTTTGGCTGCCCGAGCGGCATGCGGGCTTTCCGTGGATGAACGGCTCGATTCGCGACATTCTTTTTCATGTTACGGGTGACAAATTGGTGCAGATCAACCACGCTTTCGGCGATTGTTCGTTGGATTGGAAAAGAATGCCACTGGCCAAGGGCGACCTCGCAGAAATGCTGCCCAAACTTGACGATGCGCAGACGCAGGTTCTTTCGGCTCTAAATGGTGCCTTAGATTTAGGCGCAACCATCAGAGCTTGGGGCGGAAAATCCATGCCCGCGAAAGACCTCTTTCTCATGCTGATCGAGCACGACATTTATCACGCCGGGCAGATCCGCTACATCCGCAACATAGCACCGCCGAGGTAAAATTGCCGCCACTTGGCGGAGTAGCTCAGTTGGTTAGAGCATGCGGTTCATACCCGCAGGGTCGTCGGTTCGAGTCCGACCTCCGCTACCAGACTGCAGACTATAGACGGCAGGTCGGCCGGAGCCACATACATGGTTCAGAAGGTCTATTTCGGTACCTGTCTGCAGTCTCCAGTCTCCAGTCTCCCCTAGGCCACGTATTGTCTTGCATGGCCGACGCTTCTGGGCACGCCGGACGTCGGGTCTTCGTCGGATTCGTATTCGATATTCAGCCAGCCGTCGAAGCCATAGTTACGCAGCTCGGAAACGCAGACCCCTAAATCGACCGCGCCTTCTCCGATCGCCGAGCCGATGAAGCGAGTGCCGTCGACAGCCTCGTAAGACGGTCCGGTCCAGTCGGGAGGGGCCATCTCGAAATCCTTGAAGTGGCACATGTACGCGTACTTGGCGACGCCGCGAATTCCGTCGGCCGAATCTTCGTTCACCAGCAGGAAGTTGCCCGTATCGGCATTCGCTCCGAGCGTGTCGGTGCCGGTAGCAATGCGGACCTTGTGAATCAGATCCTCCACCTGGTCGCTTCGCCCCGCAATTAGCCCGTGGTTTTCGAGAGCCAGTTTCACACCCTTTTCGGCTGCGTAATAGGAAGCTTCGCACAGCCCGTGCAGAAACCAGCCGAAAATCTCGTCTCTGTTCACGCTTGGCATCGAATCTCCCGCAAAGACCCGGACGACTTCTGCGCCGTAAACCTTGGCCTGATCCACCCCGCGCCTTATCAAATCCACCTCGGCGTCGCGATCAGCTTGGTTGGCTTTCGAGAAATCGTTGCTTACGGAGAACACGCCGACAGGCAAGCCCGTATCGTCGAGAGCCCTTTGGATTTCCGTTGTCTCCGGCTCCCAATTGGCTTTGTCGTGATAGAAGAAATCCAGCAGCTCCACGCCTTCCACGCCGAGCGCCTTGGCGGTCCGCACAAAGTCCGGAGCCTCCATCTGTCCCGCCTGCCACGGGCGGACGTAGCTCCACATGCTCAGTCCTAGTTTCATCGAGTCGCTACTTTACCTATTTGGCCTTACCGGCTCGACCGAACTACCGGAACCGCCTCGGCTCCCAAACCCATCCATTCGGCCATGGGCTGATACCAGAAGAACATTCCCAAGACGAGAGCGGCGCACGCACCGCATGCAGCGACAAGGCCGGCATTCACCCTGCCGAATCTCGGCTCGCGAAACTCCGGCTTTTGCACGCCGATTGCGAGGACGATTCTAAGATAGTAAAAGGCGCTGACGACGGAGTTCACCGCCAGCACAAGAGCGAGCCATAGCAATCCAGCCGATAGCGCATCTTTGAAAATCAGAAACTTCCCGAGGAAGCCCGCCGTCAGGGGGATACCCGCGAGGCTGGCCATAAAGATGATCATCGCTGCTGCCAGGAACGGTGAACGCTGGTACATCCCGTTGAAGTCGTCCAAGTGCGTGCCCTCTTGGCCGTTTTTGGCGGAGAGTGACAGGACGGCGAAAGCGCCCACGGTCATGACTCCATACGAGATCAAATAGTAAGCGAG
>JACDEQ010000125.1 GCA_013816225.1 Armatimonadota bacterium
GACCCCCATAGAGGAGCTTGACGTTGACCGGGTCGACTCCATCGCCCATTTGCATCAATGCGGCGATCGACCCGGTGTGCGTGCTGCCGGTTGCGCCGTAGACGAGGGCGATCCCGTAGAGCAGAAAGCCGGATGCGAAAGCGCCGAGAAGGAAGTACTTCAGGGCCGATTCCTGAGACTTCCGCTCTTTCGAGCTCAGTCCGGAGAGCACGTAGAGGGCGATCGAGAGCACCTCGAGCCCGAGAAAGATGACCAGCAGGTCGCGCGAAGTCGCCATAATCATGCCGCCGACCGCCGACCAGATAACGAGAGGGTAGTACTCGCCGAACGGCACCCGCCTCTCCCGCAAGTATCCTTCACTGTAGAGAATCGTGATGAAGGTCACCGCGATCAGGGCGATCTGCATCACCTGCCCGAAACGGTCATTGATGAAGAGGCCGCCCAGGCTTTCGCTCGTCTGTCCCCAAATCGTGCCGACCAAGGCGGCCGAAATACCTAAGCCAACCAAGCTCGTCAAGACGATAGCGTTGTTCGTCCTGCGCGGCCAGAGCATTTCGATGAACATCGCTGCCACGCCGGTCAGAAATACCGCGATGATCGGATACATGGCGGGCCAGTCGAACGGAGCCGGAGTCGGGTTGAAGTTATTCATGGGCAGCCGGGCTCGGGAGGTCTTGGGCCGCCTCGCTGACTACGCTGAAATCATATTCGCTCAAATCGGAAACTTGGCCGCAGAAGATCAAGCCTGTGCCGCCGAAATCGTCCCAAAGCTTTCGGTGATCGCTTTCGAGGCCACAGGCGAGCGCACCCTTTCGTACTTTGCGAACCTCGTGGGGCGAGATATGCGATCGTCCTTCATCCCATGAAAACGCCTGCGCAGGCAGGTCTGCCAAGACATCGAGGAACATCTCCTCGCCGCCTTCGACATAAAGAACGTTGAGGCGGGCATCGGCGATGCTTTGGAGCAGTTCACGCTCCTTCTCCAGATAGAAGCCGCCGAATTGCATCGGGCTGCTGAGTCCGGGATCGGCACCGAAGAGGCGGTAAAGCACGCCATCCGCCCCGCCTCGAAGAGCCGCCTGAAGGCTGCTCGCGACGCCTTGGGAATACGCGCCGAAAGCGGAACTGCCGTCGATCGGGCCGCGCGAGAACTCTTCGTTCAGGTCGACTCCCGCTTGCATCGCCTCTCCGAACGGGTTGCCAACCTCGACGAGGACTGCGACATCGGGAGCCTCGGCGAGCACTTGACCGCAGTCGATCGCGCTTTCGACCACCACGGCATCGGGCTTCCACTTCTTGGCGAAATCAGTAGCGGTTCGAGCGGAAGTTGCCGGGCTCCAGGCAAACCACGGTGCACGGTCCCCCGCTCCTCCTCGGGCCGCTGCTACGAGCCTCTCGCGGCTATCCATACAACTCCGATTCGTGTCGCCGGCGCGCGCCCATTTCCCGGTCAGTTATACCGCACCGCGGCACCCCTGCTGGTAGAGCCGTCCCGCCGGACGAAGGGAGCAAAGGGAATCCGGCGAGACGGCGGGTGCCCCTGAGATTGGACGATGAAGCTCTAGGCCCTCGGGCAGCCTTGCCTCCATTCCCAGGGTCGCATCGAAATCTGCGTTGAATGTCTGCCTTCGCGCGACAGAGCCTGCGCTCGACGGGGCAAACCCTGAGAATGGGCGCGAAGGCAAGTCGGCTGTCCGGATCGTTATCGACCCATTTGCGGGAGTAATACGACGGGAGGATCGCCGAGGCCCTTGGACGGCGATGGCTCTCCCTTGAGCTAAACGAATCTTACGCGCGGGACTCCCAGCTGCGGTTCCAAGATCTTGGGACGCTGTTCGACACCGAGCCGAAGTCGCAGGAGAGCCTGTTCTAGTAGCGAGCCGGGCCTTACGCCGGCTACAACTTGATGCTCAACGGTGTGACTACCTTGAGCACGACTTTGGTCTCGAAGCTGTTGGCTCGGGGGTCTCCGATGATCAGGTAGTACTCAGTTCCGAGGTTTCCGGATTGCCGGAAAGCAACGTACCAGTTGACGCCTTGGTCTCCGACGATCGCGCGGCCGGAGACGGAACGAAATTCGGAGAGCTCGTACGTCATCCCGAGGATGTGCTGAAACTCGTTCTGGCCGGTTTCGCGGACGAACTGCAGCGCGGCGGAAGTAGTCAGCCGATTGGGAAAGCGGTAGGTCGCCGACAGGGCAACGTCGTGGTAGTCCTGGCCCTCGACCTCGCCAACGTTGCCACCCACTTGTATGCGGTGATTGGGGTCATCGGAGGGGTAGCCGATGCCGAAACCCGCGACGCGCACGATGTCGCCTTCGAAATTGAAGTTCTCGAAATCGACACCATAGAAGAGGCCGTTTTGTTGGGAAAAGCTGATCGAGGCCGCCTGGCCCTTTTCGAAAACTCCCTTGCCGTTCTCCTTCAGCCTGTCGACGACTTCCGCGTCAATCTCGAAATGCCTGAAAGGGCCGGAACGCCACTCTTTCTCGTACCCCGCGAACATCGAAAAACCGTGAAAGCCCTTCCGAGGGGCGAACCCCAGCCGTGGGAGGAAGTCCTCGCTGATCCGTTGCCAACCGCCGAAAGCGAAGAGGCTGCCGTCGGAATAAAAGAGGTCCGCGTCGAGGCGTGAGCCCATACCGACGAGCTCGTCGTCCGTTTGGCTGAAGATCAATGAGCTGCCCCAACGAGGGCCTTCGTAAAACGCGTCGACTCCGTATGCGTGGTTTTGTCCTTCTGCGTCGTCGAAACCAACGTAGCCGGCGGTCATAGAGGCGCGCGGCCCGAACGTCTTGCGGTAGCGAAAGACGCCGGCGGTCTCCTCGCCGAGCCTGCCGGTAACCAGCGCGCCGAAGGAATCGTTGGTCGTGATTTGGCCGAAACCCTTCGCGCCGAAATCGATCTGGCCGATCCGTTGCGGAGCGAACAGGCGGGCCGACATTCCGCCGATGTTGAAGAAGCTCGAGCCTTCGACGAAAAACGGCCTTCGCTCATCGGCAAGCCGTTCGAAACGCGAGAACTCGATTCCCAGGACGGCGCTCTCAATATTCGCGAAGTCGGGATTGATCGTGGCGAGCGTCGTTATCTGAGATCCCACTTGGTAGCGGAGGTCGACGCCCGTGTTGAATATGTGTCCGTCCTCGGCGAGCCCTGCTACTTGATAAGGAAGCGCCTGGATCACGCTTCCTGTTTGAATTGCTGGAACCTTTACGTCCTTCCAAATGCCGCTGAGTTCGAAGCGTTCCTGGGTGCCGAGGTTCGCCCAGAAGAGCTTCTGCTGTTTTCGCGCCACGTACCTTACGAAGTTGAACGTCAAGTTCCTCGTGCCGGCTGCGGGGAGCCGTAGGATGCGCCAGGGGATTCGGATTTCGACTTCGTAGCCGCTTGCGGTCGCTTTGCCGGCAGCTTCCCAGTCGCCCTCCCACTCACGCTTGGCTGCTCGTCCGCCTGCGAAATCTGCCCGAGCCGCTCCGCGCGGGTTGACTTCGAACTCGCTGAAGTCCTCCTCGCGGAACGTGCCATACGGATTGATGACGACCACGATCTTGTCGTCACCCTCCATGTGGGCGCCACGCCGATACTCGGACATGCGGATTAGATTCGGTGAGGGGTCCATCGCCTTGACCGCAAAATAGATGTTGCTTGAGTCGTAGCCGGCGAGGACCTTGGTGTCGAACTCGGTTTCCTTGCCGGTAACCGGGTCGACAAAGCCGCCCGACTCCGCCGCTTCGGCCCATTCGCCTTCCGAAATTACGCCGTCGATGACCGGTGGTTTAGTGAGTTCCTTGCCGGGAATCTCGCGGTTTTGGGCCAACGAAAGCGTCGCGACGAGGGTCAGGATCATCGAAAGGGAAAAGCGCACGCAGTGCTTACTGCGTTGCTGCCGGATCGGTTCCAATCTCAAGTGCTTTCCGGTATTCGCCGAGTTCAGCTTTACGCTCATCACCGACGGCTTGCAGATGGTCGAGCCAGCCTTTCCTGTGGGTCCGGAGCGCTTCGACGATCGTCTTCAGGATCACGTAGTCTCGGTACCACTTGCGGTCCGCCGGCACCACGTGCCAAGGGGCGTGATCTTTCGAGCATTTGTCGAGAACGTCTTGGTAGGCAACGGTGTACGCACCCCAGTATTCGCGCTCCTTCCAATCACCGACCGACAGCTTCCAAGATTTCTCGACCTCTTGCTCGCGGGCGAGCAGCCTTTCTTCCTGCTCCTCCTTCGAAATGCAGAGCATAAACTTCAGGATGATCGTGTCGTTGGCGGCGAGTAGCTTCTCGAAGCCGTTGATGTCTTCGTACCGTTTCGACCACACCTCCTCGGGAGCGAGGTTGTGCACGCGGACGATAAGGACGTCTTCGTAATGCGAGCGGTTGAAGATCGTCATCGAACCTTTGCGCGGCGTCTGTGCGTGGACCCTCCATAGGTAATCGTGTGCCAGCTCCTCCTCGGTCGGCACCTTGAAGGAGGCGACGCGGCAGCTCTGGCCGTTTACGAATTTCAAGATTGTGCGAATAGTGCCGTCTTTGCCGCTCGTGTCTCGTCCCTGTAGGACGACGAGCAACGAGTGCCGGTCAGCATAGAAGAGTAGGTCTTCGAGTTCGTCGAGCTCCTTGCCCATTTCTTCGACTTTGGCATGCGCTTCCTCTTTGGTCATTCCCCCGTCTTGGCGGGTTTGGAAGCTCGCAAGGTCGATGCGATTCATGGGGCTTAGGCTACCCAAGGGTGGATGTGGGTTAGTGGACTGAGCGGACGGAACGGATGCATCGAACTGAAGCCCGTCTGCTATAATTCGGTCGCATTTCAACGAACGGGGACACTCACTTGGCGATCGACACCAGCAGCTTCAAAAACGGAATGAACATCTATCTCGAAGGTGAGGTCTATACCATCGTCGAGTTTCAGCACGTCAAGCCCGGGAAGGGCGCCGCGTTCGTGCGCACCAAACTAAGAAAACTCAGGACCGGCCAGAACATCGAGAAGACCTTCCGGGCGGGCGAAAAAGTGGACCCCGCGTTCGTGGAAAGGCGGAAGCTTCAATACCTCTACAAAGCCGGCGACGAGGTCGTCGTTATGGACATCCAGGACTATGAGCAGCACCACTATCCGCTGTCCTACATGGGCGACGGCGCAAAATACCTGACCGAAGGCATGGAAGTATCGGCCATGGCCGTGGATGGCGAAGTCTGGGGCTTGGAGATACCCAACTTCGTCGAGCTCGCCGTTTCCGAGACCGATCCTGCCTTCAAAGGCGACACAGTGAGCGGAGGCTCTAAGCCTGCCACGATGGAGGGCGGCGCCATCGTGAGCGTGCCGTTTCACATCAACCCGGGCGACATCCTCAAGATCGATACGCGAACCGATACTTACTTGGAGCGCGTCAAAACGGCGTAGGCCAATGAATTCCACCAACCCCGTCGCGATACCCGATAAGGTCGAACAGATCGAGTGGGGATCGGAGATACTGACTTGGCTCCGGGGCAAATTCACGTTCGTCGGTGCAGTCGGAACCGTGCTCGCAACCGGGTTCCTGGTCTACTACGCACAACACTTCAGCGCTTCGCTCCCGCTGACCCCGAGCGAGACGCAGGATGCGGCCAACTTGATCGGCAAGTTCGGAGTTGGTCTGACCTTGTCGCTCCTCGCCTTGGGCGTCGGCATCATGTTCAGCTTCTGGGGCGACTTCGCTCTCCCTATTACGCTGCTGATCTTGGCTGCTCTATACTACTTTTCTCCCGACCTGCTGCCGATGACCGGTTTGATCACGGACTCCTACGTACCGGGTGCGGAAGGGCTGTCGGCGATGGCCATTAAGGCATTGCACCGGGGCGGACTCTTCTTGGGAGCGTTCGCCATCGGCTTGCAGCTGGTCGACGCAGCCTTGCGAATCAGGAACAGGGCCGTTTACGGAACACATCAGGACCAAATCAAATACGGGAAGGGCATCAAAGAAGAGGCCGATTACCAGAACGTCTTTATGGGAAAGTGCTGGCAGCTTCCGTTTTGCCGCAAGTTCGTTCGCGAGGCCTGTCCCATTTATCACAGCCGCCGAACCTGCTGGCGCGAGCGGGTCGGCTGTATGTGCGAGGAGGAGGTCATACGAGGCGCTCTGGAGGGCAAGACCATCCCAAGGGACGTGGTTGCGGCCGCAAAATTCATTCCGAGAACGAGCCGCGCAACTCCGCAGCAGAAGGCGGAGCGCTGCCGGCAATGCGTTATTTACAACGAGCACCAGCGGCACAAGTACCGCCTCTCGGTTCCGATCGCCCTGAGTTTTGTTGCATTGATCTATCTGCTCTTCCAGCCCCAGTTGCTCAACCTGACCAATAATCTGCTGCACGGGTTCGACCTGGCGATGAGCCGGTTCACGTTCGCGAACGACCCCGCCCTCGACAGGACCACGATCGGAACGACGCCCGGATTTTTGGAGCACGGGATTCTGATTCTGTTGATGCTCTTCCTACTTTCTCAAATTATGCGGGCTGTGGAGTTC
>JACDEQ010000441.1 GCA_013816225.1 Armatimonadota bacterium
GCGCCGTTGGGGCCAATATCGAATTGTTCGTAAAATCGGGAGAAATAGGCCGCATCGAGGGTCGTCAATGCCACGCCGGCGAAACTGCCATCGGGATGGTTGAAGCGGCGTGACACGGTGATGATCCATTGTCCGCCGGAGCGACTCTTGACCGGACTGCCGATCAGGGTCCCGCGGTCGCGGGAAGCGCGATGATGTTGGAAGTAGGCGCGGTCGCTGTTGTTAAGACCGGCGAGGTTGACCTGTTCGGTGGTGGCGAGCCAGCGTCCAGTTTCGTCGTAGATGAAGATACCTCGAATCCGCCCCGTAGATTTACGGAGCGGCAGATAACCCTGGACTTTTTCGATCGCTGAGGCGGCCGTCCCTTCCGTCTCCAGCCGATTGACCAATCCAATGAGGATTGTATCGGCCAGCTCGAAAGTATCCTCCGCATGTTGCGTCAACGAACGGGCCAGATTGGCCATCTCTACTTCGGCGTTCTTCAGATCAACTGCCCGCGACCCCCATTCGCGCCAACCACTCAGCGCCAATATGGCCACGCAAGCCATCGCCACAAATCCTGCCGCCCACAACGGGAGACGGGTTTTGCCAAGTTCGCGGACACGAGTCATTGAGCTTCCTCCAACTTGTGTGGGCTCCCACGCAGGTCTTCATGCCGCGTTGCATACTCGGCGCGGATCCCGATAGGCCTTTGAGGTCCAAACCGGACAACGTACACAAGCGCCGTCGACGCTACGCCAACCGAGGCTGCCTCAATCAAATGCTACGCCGATACGGCGTTCCTTGCGCCAAACAACGTGACAGGGCCGATTAACGTGATCTGGCTCCAACACAAGATCAAATGACGGCGGAATCCCGATCTGGTTCTCCACCTCCAGTGCGGCACCGGAGGCAGACAGGTTTCGAACCCGGCAGCTAATGCCGGCGCCCCTAAAAGCGATGGTTCCCGCCTTCAGGACGCGATGGCGGACGGTCTCTCGCTTATTGTCCATCTGAGCCTCCGCTATTTTAGCGACGTGCTGATCGACGCGAACTTCGTGCTCAGTTTGCCACCAAGCCACTGACAGCGGTGATGATGGCCAGACTGATCCCGGCAGCGAGCAGCCTTACTCGATGGCCGTAGCACCGGTCTCATCGGCGAGAAATGCGCGAACGATTTTCTTCATGTTTGAGTGTGGCGCCCAAATCATTAACCGGGCGTATCCGGCATTGCGACACTTCAATCCAGTAAGCTGCGAATGTGCCTCATCAACAATATCGCGTTGCAGCGTAAGGAAATCCCTCACAGGGGAGCGGCCGCGGCGACAACGCCACATTTTACGCGATGCGACGGTGATCCCCTGAGCAATGACGATTCTAATGGTCTATGCTGCCGAATCAGGTGCGGGGACACCTTTCGCGCCATCAGAAGAGCGGTTCCGAAACCGCAAGCAGCTAGAATGCGCTGAGTCATTTGGTTCGAACCACGCTCGCAACCGGCAACTTCTGACAGAAATGCGCGGGGATTTACTTGAACACCAAGATATTCGATCGAACATCGTCTAAGCTCCGCGTCCAGCTGTTTGCAACGATCCTGCTGGTTCTGGTTCCGCTAGCGCTTTTTGTGGCTGCTGGACTTTATCAGGTGCAAACGACACGAACTCGGATCATTCAGGAGCGTGCGTACGATCTAGCGCGGACAGGAGCCGCGCGCTATCAGAACGCCATTGACGACGTTCGCACAGTGCTCGATTTGTTTTCTCACGTTCCGGAGGTCAGTCATGGGACGCCCGAGATATGCGGACAGTTTCTCACTAACATTCTCCGCTCACACGCGTGGGCGCGAGGCTTTTCATTGGTGAAAGCCGATCAGAAAATATCCTGTTCGACAAATCCCGCTGCGCTAGGCTTTGACTTGACCAACCGGGAATGGTTTCAGGAATCTTTGAGTAGAGGTGGTTATCATGTCAGCGACTTCGTCGTAAGCAAAGTAACCGGAACCGCGACGACCTTTGCAACGATGATTGCGAAGGATAGCAAGTCTCAAGAACCTTACGCTCTTACCGCCAGCCTCGACCTAGCGTGGCTGGATCAGCTGGCGGCTGACGTAGGACAGAAGCATAATGCGCTTGTGCTGCTGCTCGATAGTAAGGGCACGATCATATCGCGTTATCCATCAAAGCCCGACGCCGCGAATCGAGTAGTCCCTTCAAAGTTTTATAGCGACGTCGCCTCGCATCCCGAG
>JACDEQ010000442.1 GCA_013816225.1 Armatimonadota bacterium
GATCTGCATTCTCACGCGTGGTTATGGCCGCACTGATCCGAAAACCCGGGTGGTAGTTTCAGATGGATCGACGGTCCGGGCTCAGGCTGAGCAATCCGGAGACGAGCCACGGTTGCTCGCTGAGAAGCTCAAGGGCATTGCAGCTGTGATTAGCGATGCAGATCGCGGGGCCGCAGGTAAATGGGCGATAGAAACTCTGGGGACAGATGTTTTTGTGCTCGACGACGGATTTCAGCATTTGCAGCTGGCTCGAGACCTGAACATTCTTGCCGTTGATGCGACCAATCCCTGGGGAGGTGGTCATTTGTTGCCCTACGGCCGAATGCGCGAGGGCAGTCGAGGACTCAAGCGGGCAGATTGTGTGGTGATTACCAGGACCGAGCAAACAGACGACTACGGCGGGCTGCAGGAAGAAATCCGAAAACTTAGCGGGGATCGGCCAATAGTCGTTTCGCAGATGCAGTCAAAAGGCTTTCGGAGAATTGACTCCGGCACGACTGGGCAAGTTGAATCATTGCCTGGGCCCGTCGCAGCCTTTTGCGGAGTGGGTAATCCGCAATCGTTCTTCACTCAGTTGAGTAAGCAAAAACCCCGCACCGTCCTCACTCGTGCTTTTCCCGATCACCATCGCTACGACAGGGCAGACATCGAGTCGCTATCTCAGGAAGCCAAACGGCTTGGCGCGAAGTGCCTTGTGGCCACTGCGAAAGACGCAGTGAAGTTAACCAATTTCAGTTTCGACCTGCCGTGCTTCGTTCTGGAGATTGAGATTTCGATCGAAGAGGATGAAAAACTTCTGCAGCTGATTCAGGCGGCAATAACCAAGCAATAACAACTGTCAGTAAGATCTCGACGGCTCGCACGCCAGGTTGGCGAAGAGGCAGGAGCTGGCGGCGTCGGCTTGGGGGTTGGCACTTTTGTATCCGGTGGCGGCGCTATGGGTTGGTCGTTTGTATTTAACTGACGAGACGGAGTTGGCAATGCAACATTCGCCGCCGGCCGATTGCTGTTGGCATTCTGATTCGCATTCTCGTTAACAGCGGCGTTAATATTGGTTTCCGCGTCGACATCCGCAGTTGGCGACGGCGAAGCGTTCGCGTTTGCATTAGCATTGGCCGCCTGGTTGGTAGTTGCGCCACCCGAAGGAATCCCCGCTTCTCCATGCCCTATCGCAGGCGGCGAAGGCTGCACTGCCTGGCTATTCGGATCAGCGACGAGTGCACGGTCAGTCTGGTTTGCGTTTGACGACGGCTGCGACTCGCGAGTGAACGCATAGACTACTGCAAAGATCACCAGCAATCCTGCCAGCGCTGGAATCAAAACTTTCCAGGGATTGATACCGGCTCCCGCTTGCGGCATCGGCGCAGGAACAGCAGCCGATCCAACTCCCGGTGAGGTATTGATCCCGGGTCGAACCATAGTCACTTCATCGGCGTCTGCCATCGTATTCGCCGGGGCGACCGGTTGCGTTGCAACGACGATTCGATGTCCTCCCGAAGGCATCGGCGCGGACGCGCTCACTTCCATCCCTGCCGCCATCGTCAAATCTTCAACCAGTTCGCCAGCGCTTTGATAGCGATCTTCCGGGCGTTTCGCCATCGCCCGCGACACGACACGTCCCACAGCCGCCGGCAAATCATTCCTTTCCTCCAAGACCGAAGGCGACGGCTCCTGCAGATGTTTCATCATGATTGCCGTCGGCGAACCCCCGGTGAAGGGTACGTGTCCGACAAACATTTCATAGATGATCACGCCCAGCGAGTAAATATCGGACCGAGCGTCGATATCCGGCGCCTGAGAACACTGCTCGGGCGACATGTATTGCGGCGTCCCGATCACCAGATCCGGCGCAGTGAGGCCCGGATCGTAACTGCCTTCGCGTTCCTTGATTTTCGCAATGCCAAAATCCAGCACCTTGGCATAGTCAGGCACATTGGTTCCCAGGAGCATGATGTTTTCGCTCTTGAGATCGCGGTGGACGACGCCCTGTTCGTGAGCTGCATCGAGAGCTCCGCCGACCTGGCGAATGATCTCGACGACGCGCGGCAGGGCCATCGGACCCTCTCTTCGAATGACCTCTTTCAGCGTTTGTCCGTTCAGATACTCCATCACCAGGAACACAACGCCGCTCTCGGCTTCGCCGAAGTCGGTAACACTCAATGCGTGGGGATGGGAGATTCGAGAGGCAGCGCGCGCTTCTCGGGAGAAACG
>JACDEQ010000126.1 GCA_013816225.1 Armatimonadota bacterium
GTGTAGGTTCGTCACAGGAATTTCGGACGTCGCGATCAAAAATAAATCATCGCGCTCCATGTGATATTGATCAAGCTCGAACTTTGGCAGCTGGCCAGTTCCGATCAGCGATTCACGATTAACCAAGTATGGCGGATATATCTCCGTATATCGATGATGCTTCGAGTGGAAGTCGACCATAAAATTGATCAACGCGCGTTGGAGCCGTGCGCCCATTCCCTTGAAAACGATAAATCCGCTGCCGGCAATCTTCGTCCCACGCTGAAAATCGAGCAGATCGAACTTTTCGGCAATATCCCAATGCGGAAGCTGATCGAAATCAAACGCGGGTTTGTGCCCAAAAGAAGTTATCTCCACATTCTCCGACGAATCCTTTCCATCCGGCGATGTAGGATGCGGAATATTTGGAATTTGGAGCTCGAGATGCTCCATGCGCATATGTAGGTCCCGCTCCCTCTCTTGAAGCCGAGGAAGCTCAGCCTTGAGTTTCGCCGCGGACGCCCGCGCCTCCTCGGCCTCACCCTCCTTCCCTTGGCCGATTAGCGCTCCTATCGACTTGCTGATTCGATTCGACGCGGCTTCTTGGGACTCGAGTAACGTGGTCGCCTCGCGCCACTCGGCATCCACCGAAACGAGTTCGTCGATCGGCGCTTCGATGCGTTTGCGCCGGGCACCCTCACGCACAGCGTCCGGATTTGTGCGAAGAAGCTGCCTGTCAATCACCGCGTGGAATTTACCTCTTACGCGTTGAGGCGCTCGGCTTCTTCCACGTCGAGTTCCTTCGGTAGCCGTACCCAGAACGTCGATCCGACGCCCAGCTCGGATTCCGCCCAGACCTTGCCGAGGTGGAGTTGCTCAACCAAGTGTTTGACCAAGAATAGACCAAGACCGGTGCCGTAGATCTTCCGATTGTCCTCCGTGTGTACGCGATGGAACCGATCGAACACTTTAGGTACATGCTCCGGCGGAATGCCCAAGCCTTGGTCTTGGACGCCGATGATTACGTCGTCGCCATCTTTCTTCAAGTGCAGCGTGACCGTCCCGCCATTCGGCGAGTACTTTATCGCGTTGCCCATCAGGTTCGTAACGATCTGGTCGAGTTTGTCCTCATCGCCGATAATATTCGGGAACTCTTCCGGCGCATCCATCACCAGTTGGTGTTTGTGTGTCGCTTGCTTCTGAATGAGGATGACCTTTTTGCAAAGCTTCTTGAGGTCGACTTCGGAGTACGTAGGCTTAAGGCTCTCGCCGGCCTCGATTCGAGCGATGTTCAAGAGATCGTTAATGAGGCGCGTCAATCGGTCGCACTCGTGATCGATGATCGTGTAGAACTCGCGCTGATCGGCCTCGGGGAAGCTGTCGTCCATCAATAGCGTGCTCGTAAAACCCTTGATGGCGGTGAGGGGGGTGCGTAATTCGTGCGAAACCGTGGCGACGAACGCGCTCTTCATCCTCTCGAGATTCTTGAGCTCGGTCACGTCGTTTAGAATCGCGACCGTTCCGATTAGGCGACCGTCCTCGTTCTTGACCTGGGCAGCCTGAACGACATAAATTCGCTCCGGCCGGCCCTCAGCGTGGATGGCAACCTCGATCTGCTCTCCATCTCGGCCGCTCTGCTGGGCTCCTTCGATGAGGTCGAGGATGGGCTTATCTCTAATAATCTCGTTCGCGCGTTTACCGGTCGTTTCGCCGTTTACGGCGAAGATCGACCGCGCGCTTGCATTCATTTGCGCGATCTTGCCCTCGCCCGTGACGAGGACCAATCCCGCATAAAGGCTCTCGAGCGTTTGAAGCAGTTCTTCCTTCTCTTCGACGATTTCTTGATAAAGGCGCAGGTTCGCAATAATCGAAGCGGCGCTTTTCGCCATGCGCTCGAGGAGACGCACGTCCTCGTCGTTGAAATCCTCGTCGTGGCGCTTGTTGAAGGCATGAAGCACACCGATCGTCTGCCGGTCCGTGACGCGGTTCTCTTCGTCGCGCTTCTCAATGACCAGCGGCACCGTCACGCCGTTCCGGATGTGCAAAATCGAAAATGGGTCTTCCTGCGCCCTCGGGTCAGTAATAGCATCGTGGAAAATCGCGGGTTTGCCTTCGCGGAAGACCTCACCGGAGATGCCGTGCGTCGCGCGCAAGCGGAACATACCGAGAACATCCTCGTCCACACCGTGCGACGGGGGGATGCCCATGAGTTCGCCGGATTCCCGCTCAAAGAACATCATGACGACCTTCTCAGCCTGGAGAATCATCGCAATCCTCTGCACGAGGCGTCGAAGGGTTGTATCTAATTCGCTGATCGGCGCGATGTCGGTGGATGCTTCCGGCGACTGGCGCGCAACCGCAGTCCCCGACTTCTGCTGAAGGTCCTTTAGTTCCGCGTCCCTAAGCGCGAGCCGTTCTTCCAGTTCCTTAACTTTTAGCTGCAAATTTGCCGCGCTGGTTGTTTGCTGATCGTCCATCTGCGTCTGCATGGTTCCCAATGTTGACGACATTGGACCCCACAGGGTTCGATTATACCGATGGCTGGGTCGCCAAAAGCGTCTCCTTTCCCGCAAAGCGGGCCAGGTTCGACATGTCGGGGACAACGATCTCGCGGCCCGAACTGCGAATCAGCCCCTGCGCCTCTAGATTGGACATCTCACGCGATACGGTTTCGCGACGGGCTCGGACTTGGTCCGCCAGTGCTTGCCGGGTGATACCTAAGCGGAACTTGACGGTTCCATGAGAGCGGCCTCCCTCCTTGGCCAGCGACAGCAGTTTCATAGCCAGCCTCTCCCTTACTGTTAGAATCTGGGAAGTTTGGTCGTCGGCCTGCCGAAGTCGATCGCAAAGCGTGACAAGGATCCTTATGGCCAGGTCGGGGTCGGAACGGATCGCCCTTAGGAACTCGGATCTGTCGATAACCAAGAAGTCGGAATCTTCCAAGGCGACCACGTCCGCTGCCCGAGGCTTGCCGTCCAAGAGCGACATTTCGCCGAAATGGCCCCCTTGGCCTCGCTCTGCCAAGTGGACCGATTCCCCTAGTGCGTTGGTCTTGCAAATCGCCACGCGGCCCGAAAGGACGATATACAACGAGTGCCCTGCGTCTCCCTCTGCGACAACCGTCGATCCTTGTCGGTGCCGCTTTCGGCGCGCTCCGGCTGAAATCGCCTCGACTTGCCGCGTGCCCAAACCATTGAAGAGGCTTACCTGTCGAATGGCGCTCGGCTCCATTCCAAAAGTGTGACACGAATCACAACAAATGTGACCATGATCACAGCATTGCCCGAGTTCGGGCCGTATCATATTCACAACGGCTTGGAGACCAGCAAGGGGAAAACGGGATCACGCATACGGTGGATGCTAAAGCCTTCGTTCTTGGGAACGAGGGCTTTCCCGTTTAATTGGGATACACTTAATGCAGCCGCATGAGTTCAGAACTTGAAGAGATGCCGCTTTTCCCGCTAAACGCAGTTTTGCTGCCCTACCAAACGCTGCCACTCCACGTTTTTGAGGAGCGGTATAGGAAAATGATCGGCGACTGCCTGGAGCTGGATCGGCAGTTCGGCGTCGTTCTCATCCGGGAAGGCAGCGAAATCGATGCCGATGCCGAGCCTTACCTCGTCGGGACCTCCGCACGGGTTGTCGAGCACAAGCCGCTTCCGGACGGGCGCGTCGACTTGGTAGCGGTCGGCGAAAGGCGCTTCCGCGTCAGGCGCTTCGACCGCTCTAAGCCGTACCTTGTCGGCTATGTGGAGCCGATCGTCGAGATGGAATGGTCCGAGTCCAACCAAAATCGGGGCCTGCTTTCGCGTGCGAAGGAAGCTTTCGAGTTTCATCTGCGGAGCATTTTCGGCAGGCAGGACGTAAATATCACAGTCCAATTTCCGGACGACCCGGTGGCCCTATCTTTCGCGATCGCCGGATTCATCAACATGCCGACGATGGCGAAGCAGCGCCTGCTTGAGCTTACGGACACTTCGGCGCGGCTGACGGAACTCATCCCCGTCCTCGAGGCCCAATTTCTGAAGCACGCCGTGAACGGTGATCCTTCGGTGGCCGAGGAGTTCTCCGAAATCATTTCCAGGAACTGAGCCGGTATCCTCAACGAGGATGAAGAGTGTCGTTCTGACCGGCGGGCCGCTGAGCATCGAGGACCTAGCGCGCGTTGCCGGGGGCGTCACCGTGGCAATTTCCGACAAGGCCAAGGCGAAGGCGCGTGCCTCGCGCAAGATACTCGAAAACCTGGAGAGGGACGGCGATCCGATTTACGGAGTCAACACAGGTTTTGGCGCACTGAAATCGGAACGGATCCCGCAGGAGGACGCGATTCGCTTGCAAGAGAACCTTATTCGATCACACGCTGTCGGCGTGGGCGATCCCCTTGCCCAGGAAGAGACGCGGGCGGCAATGTTGCTACTCGCCGCATCTCATCTAAGGGGTGCGAGCGGCGTTGGCCCAGAAACCGCACAGCTTCTTTGTGACCTTTTGAATCGCAACATTCTGCCTTTTATCCCTTGCCAAGGCAGTTTGGGAGCTAGCGGCGACCTCGCACCCCTTGCCCACCTTGGCATGGTATTGATCGGGGACGAGCATCCTGTTTACACAGATAGGGACAACGATCAGGTCTGTGCATCCTTGCTCGGGGCCGGCGTCGAACCGCTGAAGCTGGGTAGCAAGGGTGGCCTGTCGATTATCAATGGAACCCATGTGCACACCGCAATTGCCGCCTTGCTGATGGCGGAGGCCAAAATTCTTGCCAAGGCCGCCGACGTCGCCTGCTCGATGAATTTGGAAGCGATGCTCTGCTCTTCACAACCGTTCCGCGCTGACGTTCATGCCTTGCGGCCACACCCACATCAAGCCGATTCTGCTTCTAATATTACAAGATTGATTCAAAATAGTGAACTTATTGCGAGCCACCAAGCTTGTCATGAGGTTCAGGACGCTTACTCTATCAGGTGCGCCCCACAAGTCCACGGTGCATCGCGACAGGCAATAGCGCACGCGCGCGAGGTTGTCGAAATCGAACTGCGAAGCGTTACCGACAATCCGCTGGTGGTAGGCCATGAGGTGATATCCGCAGGGCATTTTCATGGCGAACCTGTCGGGTTGGCTTTGGATTACTTCAAGATCGGCATTTCGGAACTGGCCGCCATTAGCGAAAGGCGCACCGAACGAGCTCTCAACAAGAATTACAGCCGAGGCCTTCCGGCGTTTTTAACTCCCAATCCCGGACTCAACAGCGGCCTGATGATCTGCCAATACACGGCGGCTGCCCTGGTGAGCGAGAACAAGGTGCTTTGCCACCCGTCTTGCGTCGATTCGATCACGACCGGGGCAAATCAAGAGGATCACGTTTCGATGGCCATGAACGCCGCACTGCACGCCCGCAAGGTCATCGAGAACACCGGCAACGTGCTGGCGGTCGAGCTTATTGTGGGTGCGCAGGCGCTTGATTGCAGAAGAGCAATCCAGAAGCATAGGCCGGGTGCAGGAACGCTCGCCGCGTGCCGGGCTGTACGGAAACAGGTCCCTCCGATCCACGACGATCGTTCGCTGAGCCGCGAAATTCAGAGCCTCGATCTAGCGACGATCGTGGCCGAGGTCGAGCTGGCAGTAGGTGGTTTGGTTTGAGGTTTCTTCACCAGGCCGGACTGATGTTCTCTCGCGGTGACAAGCACGACCCTCGCCTCGGCGACGTGGCGCGAGAGGTTTCCTTCGCGGAACTCGACAAGGAGCGCTGGGACCTTGCGATTCTCGGCTTCCCGGATGACCGAGG
The DNA here is from genome assembly GCA_013816225.1 of Armatimonadota bacterium. Lineage (GTDB taxonomy): Bacteria > Armatimonadota > Fimbriimonadia > Fimbriimonadales > ATM1 > JACDEQ01. The sequence continues at coordinate 5,759 of JACDEQ010000126.1, forward strand.
GGTTACTCTAAACCGTGGCCGCCCGGGCGCTGCCGCGGGCCCCAACGCGATCCGCAACTGGTTCTACCGACTCGTTCCTCCCACCCCTGGCCTGATGATCGCAGATCTTGGCGACCTCGAGATGTCCGCGAGTTTGGAATACGACCACGCTACCGCAACGACGGCAATCGCAGCCGCGCTCGGCAGGGCCAATCGCGTCGTCGTGCTCGGAGGCGGCCACGATTGGGGCTATTCACCCATCGCAGCGCTCATGCAGGGAGGCCGAACCGGGTTTGTCAACCTCGACGCCCACTTGGACGTGCGTGCGTCAGAAACGCAGCACTCCGGCACGTCCTTCTGGCGCGCCCTGGAAACGGGTGTTCGTGGCGAGGACGCTTTCTGGTACGGGGTTCAGCGTCCGTCGAACGCGCAGCTGCATCTCGACTACGCCATTGGTAAGGGCGGAACCGTAGCCTTCGCAGAAGACGACGCGCCGGACTTTTCTTCTCTACAAGCATGCAACGCGATCGATTTGAGCCTCGATATGGACGCGTTCGCAATGGCAGAGGCGCCGGGCGTGAGCGCTCCGCATCCGACAGGCCTGTATTCACGAGAAGTCCTGCCGGTTCTCAGACACCTCTTCAAAGACCCGAAAGTGCGCACGTTCGGAATTTACGAGGCGTCCCCACCCAACGACCAGCACGATAT
>JACDEQ010000443.1 GCA_013816225.1 Armatimonadota bacterium
GTCTTAGTCGATCAGAACACCAAACTCATCGTCCAGGGAATTACGGGACGCGAAGGCGGATTCCACACGCGGCAGATGATCGAGTACGGCACGAAAGTCGTCGCCGGCGTCACCCCCGAAAAGGGCGGCACGGCCTTCGAGGGCGTTTCCGTTTTCGACTCCGTCGCCGAAGCCGTTTCCGAAACGGGAGCAAACGCGTCCGTGATCTTCGTTCCGGGCCCTTACGCGGCGGACGCTATCATCGAGGCCGAAGAGGCCGAAGTGCCGTTCGTATGCGCGATCACGGAAGGGATTCCGCAGAACGATATGGTTCGGGTTGTCAACAAGGTCGCCGAGAACGACGGCTGCAGGCTGCTCGGGCCGAACTGCGCGGGGATCATTAGCCCGGGCCTCTGCAAGATCGGCATCATGCCGGGCCAGATTTTCGCGAAAGGTAATGTCGGGCTGGTCTCGCGCAGCGGCACCCTAACCTACGAAATTGTGAATGAGTTGACGCTGGCCGGGCTCGGACAAAGCACCTGCGTGGGTATCGGCGGCGATCCTCTACTCGGAACCAAATTCATCGATGTCCTACCTATGTTCGAAGCGGACGACGAGACGGATGCGGTTGTACTGATCGGCGAGATAGGCGGGAGGGACGAGGAAGACGGCGCAGCGTTCATTCGAGGCATGAAGAAGCCGGTCGTCGCGTTCATCAGCGGTCGCACCGCCCCTCCCGGAAAGCGCATGGGGCACGCAGGCGCGATCATCAGTGGGGGCGTGGGCGGAGCGGAAGGCAAGGTCGAAGCTCTAACGGCGGCCGGAGCCAAGGTCGCCGAAACGACCGGCGAGATTCCCGCCCTCGTCCGGGAAGCTCTGAGCGCTCGCAGCTAAGGGTTTCGGCGCCAGGCTCGTAAACGGCGCGAAAGGAAGATTGCGAACGACCCCGAAAGCCACAACCAACAGCGCAATAGCCATCGAACTCCTGTAGCCGAATTGCGGCCACCTCCAATCACCCACAACGGCGAACCTGGCCAAGGAAAACAGTCGCCAGGCGGCCAAGGGCAAGAGGACGACGATGAGGAGATTTTGTCTTAGGACGTCCAAAGGGTAGCCGTGCATGGCAAGGAAAACGGCGCGCGTGCCGCCACATCCCGGACAGTACAAACCGGTTGTCACGTTGAACAAACAGCTGGGATAGTAACTTCCGGGGACCGGTGGGTGAGCATAGATCCATGCAGCGACGCCAAGGAGCCCCAAGACACCCACTGCACTGGCTATCCGGAGCCGGAATTGCATTCCTTAAGATATACGAATGGAGCCCTACATTTCCGGCTGGCAGGACCTATGGCCCGCCTAACTGTGATAAACTCTCAGCCGTGGAGTTGCACAATCCGGTCAAGGCGAATGTGCTCAGCGACGTGTTCGCGCAACTGATCCGTATATCGCTCAGCGAGAGGATCGTCGAAGCTCTGTCCGCTGCCCAGGTCACCTACGCCCAGTTCGAGGCATTGAGATACGTGCAAACGCACCCGCACACCACCGTCGGAGACCTGTCCGCCGGTCTTAGAATCTCTTACCCAAGTGCGACCAACATGGTGGGCCGGCTAAGCCGCAAAGGATTGCTGCAGAAGCGAGGCATTAGGGCCGACAGACGGATCGTCCGCTTGGTACTGACCCCGGCGGGCGACCAGCTCGTACATGAGGTGCGCGAGGAGCGTGGCAAGCGGATTGCGGAAATCATGGCGGCGATGCGAGCTCGCGATCGCGACCACTTCCTCATGGCGCTCGACAATTTCATCATCGCCGCAGGCAGGTGCGGCCTCGCCGACCCCGTCGATTTATGCCTTAGCTGCGGATCTGGAGGTATGAGTGACTGCACCCTGCTGCACGTTGGGGCCGAACACAAATGCCGCTAACCTACTTCGACAACGCCGCCTCGACCAAAGTGGACCCGCGGGTCCTCGAGGCCATGCTTCCGTTCTTCTGCGAGAACTACGCTAACCCCAGCGCGCTTCATTCGCCCGCCCAATCCTCGAAGATGGCCATCGAAGACGCCCGCGAGGCAGTAGCGGAGCTTCTGGGAGCAAACGACCCGTCGGAGGTGATCTTCACTAGCTGTGCGACCGAGGCGAACAACACCGTCCTCTCAAGCTTCGGCGGCCGGCTTCTGATCTCGGCCATCGAGCATCCCTCCGTCCGGATACCGGCCCTCGATACCG
>JACDEQ010000444.1 GCA_013816225.1 Armatimonadota bacterium
ACTTCCAGGAGCACCTGAAACCTGAGTAAAGGGGAAACCGTGTTCAGGGCGCACCATGTGGGCTAGTGACAGCGCCTAACCACGCGCTGCACCTGCCGGCTCGCGCGCGACATCGTTGGACACTGGTTGAGGCGCGCGCGGCCGCAGGTGAGCGCGCGCGCGTTAGGCGGACACGACGGAGCATTGCACATGACCGTTGCTTTCGATTTCGGCAAGCTGGACCTCGACGCCGCAAGGTTGAGCTTCCTAGAGTGGACTCGGGCGCCGTGACATTCAACGCCGAGGTCAAAACGCGGTGAGCGGCACGTGGTTTTCTGTTGGACAGAGGACAACCGAAGGAAGCGATCATGCTAAAGTCAAAACCGAATGTAGAAGAGTCATATGGCAATACAAGACATGCCCCCCAACGCTCCTCAATAACTGCCAAAGGAGGATGCATGCGTAGATTCTTCGCCCGCTTTTTGGTACTCTCGTTCGCGCTGCCAAGCATGCTCGCTGCGCAGCGAACGCAGCTACCAGCCGTTGTCCCGGCGGTGCCCGCTACCGTTCTCGCCCCAGCGAGTGGAGCGCCGGCAGCCAACAAGCCCAGCCTCGACGGGCTCGATGAGTTCATCGTTGAACAGATGAAGGAGTGGAACGTGCCCGGCCTGGCGATCGCGATTGTGCGCGACGGCAAGGTCGTTCACTCGAAAGGGTACGGCTTCCGGGATGTGGAAAGGAAACTCGCGGTTACACCGGCGACCTTGTTCGCGATCGGCTCCATAACGAAGTCGTTCGCAGTCGTGACGCTCGGGATGCTGGCCGACGAGGGCAAACTCGACTGGGACAAACCCGTGCGCGAATACCTGCCGAGCTTCCGGCTCTACGACCCCGTGGCGAGCGAGCGGATAACGGTGCGTGACTTGGTGAGTCACCGCTCCGGCTTGCCAGGCCACGATTTCTTCATGTACGACGGCGGCTTCTCTCAGAAGGAAATGATCGAGCGGCTCCGCTATCTGGAGCCGAGCCAGGATTTGCGGACGACGTATCAGTACAGCAACCTGCTGTTCATGACGGCGGGGTACCTGGCGGGGCAGCTTGCGGGCACGACATGGGAGGAACTCACCCGACAAAAAGTCTTGGTTCCCCTGGGAATGGGACGCACCAACTTCTCCGTCCGGGAGTCCCAGAAAACCGGCGACTTCGCGCTACCTTATCAGAAAGTCAACGAGGAGGTCAAAGAGATCCCCCATGTCTTCCTGAATTTTCCGGAGGAGGGGGCCGCCGGCATCATCAACTCCAGTGTCGAGGACATGAGCCGCTACCTGTTGTTCTACCTCAACGAGGGAAACGACGGGAAGTCACAGATCCTGTCGCGGAACAACATTCTCCAGATGCAGACCTCGATGATTGCGATGCCGTGGCCGCGGTACACCGAATTCGGCCACTGGAGCTACGGGATGGGGTTGCGTATCACAACCTACCGGGGCCACAAGCTCGTCTCCCACGGCGGCGGCCTGGGCGGGTTCAGCGCCTTCTTTTCCTTCTTGCCCGCCGAAGAGATTGGCGTCGTTGTGCTGACCAACAGCGAGAACCCCCTGCCCACCATCGTCACCCACAACGCCTATGACCGTCTGCTGGGCTTGGAGCACGTGCCCTGGAGCCAGCGGTTCAAAGATCAGCAACAGAAGCAGAAGGAATCCGCAGCGGAAGCCGAGAAGAAAGGATACACCACGCACAAGAAGGGGACGCGCCCATCGCACGACCTCAAGGACTACGTCGGAGAGTACGAGCATCCGGGATACGGAATCGTCAGGATCGAACTGGAGAAGGATGAACTGAGACTTTCCAACAACAAAATATCTTCTCCGCTCAAACACTTCCATTACGACCTCTTCGAATTCGCCCATCCCGACGAGCCGTCTTGGAAGATGAAGGTGGGTTTCGGCACAAACCTCCAGGGGGAGATCGACCACCTCTGGATTCCCCTGCAGAGGAACCTGAAGGCGATTGCTTTTACCCGGCGGCCTACGAAAGGGATGACAGAGAAGAGCTTCCTTCAAGCCCTGGCCGGGGACTACGAGCTCGCGGGCAACACCGTGACCGTGTCCCTAAAAGGTGACCGCCTGTTAGTGCTGACGAATTGGGGCAGCCAGCCCGAGAGCGAACTGCTGCCGGCCAGGGGCCTTTCGTTTACAATCAGGGGCCTAACCGGGTTCAC
>JACDEQ010000445.1 GCA_013816225.1 Armatimonadota bacterium
CGGCTGACGGCACTCAAGAAGCCGCACACGAAATTGCTCCCCGATTTCAGCCCCGTGCGGCTGAAGAGGTGGCTTCAGGACGAGATTGACGACTACTGCAAAGCGCATTCGGAGGTGAAGCGGTTCTCGGCCCACGCCTTCCGCAAACGTGCCATGACCGAGGCGTGGCGACTGGGCATCCACCCGGAGAAAGCGGCCATCGCCTTTGGGTGCGGCGTGCGGACCATGATGACGCACTACGTGACGATGGACGAGACGGCGACCGCCGACGAAGTGCTGAACGCCATCGCCAAAGTCGTCCAGCCGCAAGGGAAGGCGGCGGACACGCCAGAAAAAATGGCGGAAGCAGGGTGAAGGTGGCACTTTTTCCCGCCCTGACGATCTGTGGGGAGCAGCAGGGAATGGCGACGACGGGAGACGAACACTTTCGGATTGAGGGGGTTTTGAGGGGGATTGGCCAGTCAACGAACAAGGGCTTGTGGGTAGCATCCACAAGCCCTTGTCATTTCAGCACTTCTGAGCGAGGACGACGGGACTCGAACCCGCAACCACCGGATCGACAGTCCGGTACTCTAACCAATTGAGCTACGCCCCCGACCTTCGCTCGTTTCCGAGTCACACAATTTATGCCGCCGACGCTTGATGTCAAGCGTCTCCGAATCGTGGAGGGGTGCGTGACACTTTAGGCGGGTGGATTTGCCGGTAGAATGTATGGCACGGGGGATTGCTTCAAGGAGGAAGCCATGCCGGCACGCACGACCCGTCAGGAAGCCCGTCAAAAGATGATCGATACCTTTATGTCCTCGCTGGACAAAGTGATCCCCGTGGATGAATCGGTGCCGCTCAGAGGCCGCACGTTTCTGGACTGGGAGAAGCAGGCGGAACAGCTCAAGCGAACAGTGATTCCAATATTGCTGGAAGAACGGGCGGCGTTGGAAGAGACCGCCGTTGTGGAACAAGGCGGAAGCTGTCCGTATTGCGGCTCAGACCGGGTCTACGTGGAGAAGCAGACCAGCCGGGTGGAGGTGCATTCGCCCGAAGGTCCGGTGGTGCTGGAGAAGCAGCACTGCCGCTGTCGCTGTTGCGACGGCTCTTTTTCCCCCTCAGTGCCGTGAATGGTCGTTGCCCGGTGAAGCGCCGCTGACGCCGCGTGCCGCGGAGCGTCTTTCGCGTGAGGCGGCGGTGAATCGTTTGATAACGCCGCCCGTGCCCTGGGAATCGACTGGTGCATGGAGGGATTGGATGGCAAACAAGTAGAGCGGTGGAGCGAGGCGATGGGAGCGACCCTGGTGCGGCAACGAGACGCCGAAGTACTCGGATACCGCGAAGGCCGCCGGCCCGAGTGTCCGGCCAACGCGCCGCAACTGCTGGTGATCGGAATGGACGGAGGGCGTTACCAGGGGCGTGAGAAAGACCCCGAAAGCCAAAGCCGCTGGCGGGAGGACAAAGTGCTGAACGTCACCACGTATATCCCCGGCGATGGCCATGACGGCGAGGAAGGTCGCAAGCCCCAGCCGCTGCTCAGCACGTACGTTGCGACAGCTCGCGACGCTCACGCGTTTGGGCCGATGGCGCGGGTGGAGGCCGAGCGGCGCGGCGTGCGTCAGGCGGAAGTGGTGATCGGGATGGGCGACGGGGGCAACTTTATCGACCCGTTGCTGGAGCGGGAGTTCCGCCTCGACGCCCGCATCATCGATTGGTGCCACGCCAGCGAGCATCTGTGGGACTGCGCCAAGGCGGCGTTCGGCGCCGACACCCCTGAGGCGGCGGTCTGGGGCGAACGCACCGAAGCATTGCTGTGGGACGGCAGAGTGCAGGAAGTGATTGCCGCTTTGCAGGAACAATCGCATCGTCTGGGCAATCCGCGCGAGGGCGACCCCAAACAACATCCACGGCACGTGCTGCGCCAGAACGTCGGCTACTTCACCAAACATCAGGGCCACATGCGGTATCCGGAGTACCGCCGCAAAGGCTGGCCGATCGGCTCCGGAGTCACCGAGGCGGCGGTCAAGCAATTCAACAAGCGCGTGAAGGGGACCGAGCAGTTCTGGAGCGATCGCGGGATCGAAACCATTCTGGCATTGAGAGCGGCTTGGATCAATCAAGACCAAAGGTGGGAACGGTACTGGGCGAAACGACCAGCTTCTTTTCCCAGTCGCTGTAAGTGAAGTTAACTCGTCCCCCGCTGGAGATGACGC
>JACDEQ010000127.1 GCA_013816225.1 Armatimonadota bacterium
GCGCTGATCGTCACGTTCGTAGTCCGGGGTGGCCGAACGGTCGTCACATTGAAGTTCGCCGACGTGGCCCCTCCGGCGACAGTCACCGAAGACGGAACCGAGGCGATGCTCGGATGCGACGACGTCATTGTAACCTGCGCGCCTCCGACCGGCGCGCCCGCGGAAAGTGTCACGGTACCAGGAACGACCACGCCGCCCACGACGTCGTAGTCGCTCAAAGTCAGCGCGATGAGCTCCGCGCCGGGCGGAGGCGGAGGCTCACCGGAGATCGTCCAGCTGAAGATCGATGTACGCCAGTTATTGGTAGAAGCAACGCCCATGCCGATACCCCAAAAGGTCGTGTCGTCTACCGGGTCGACGTCGCAGCCGAAGTAGTCGCCCCAGCGCCCTTGAGTGTAATTGTTGCCCGCGCTGCCCTCTAAGAGTACCGGCGTGCCCATCGTGCCGGCAGGATCGCCGGCCGCGCGGCCGGCACACATTATGTCCGCCGTGATCGTCGAACTGCTCCGGGTGAAGATCATCGAAACATCACCGACTGAGTTCCGGTTGATCGCCGGCATGTGGTGGTGTGCGGAGCCGGCAGCCACGTCTCCGGACATGCTCAGCGAGGGCGAGCCGGAAGTTGGCCATGAGTTCGTGTTGATCTCGTACCAACGGGCACGCAAGAAAGACCCGCTCTGGATCGTATGCGTGGCCATCAACTTGCCGCCGCGCCAGTTGGTGTTGAAAATCCGGCCGTCCAGGGAATCGAGCGTCCTACCGCTCGTGCTTGCCGCGTCGATCGTGGGGGCGGAGTTGGTCGGTACGGTTACACTCGCCGATTGCCAAGAAGGCGTGCCGCCGACGTTCGTGAGCGCATATACCTTGACAGCGCTCGAACCATTGCGGCTTATTGCGAACACCTTCGTCTCCGCGGCGTCGATCATCTCGGCCACCTGGGCGCTAGCCCCGGAGCTATCCCGCATATAGTTGACAGGAGCCGAACCTCCCGATAAAACGGAACCGCTCGGAATCACTAGGAAATAAACGCCCGCAAAGCCCGTCGTGAAGCCGAACATGTTGCCGCAAATGACGAACGCGTCTTTGTTGTAGCCGAAGCCGGGATAGTCGAGCCAGTATTCCGAAGTACCGATTACCAGCTTAGACTCCAGCCTGTACCGGTACCAAGTTCCATTGGGATCGTCGTCATCGGAGACGGCCATCAGGATCTTGCTCGTCCGCGGTGTATCCGCCTGCTCGAGGAAAATGAGCACGAACCGGTTGTGCACTCTATCGTAAAAGCACTTCGGGTCGAACTGGAAAGTGCCGGCGCCCATTCCCGCAAAGAAATTTTCGGATGTTTGCTGGAACTGAGAAACTCCGGCCTTGGTGAAGAACGCGATGCTCGAATTGACGGTCGCCACGATGTGGCTCTGGCCGACAGCAAGATCGGGGTCTGCTGGCGTCCATCCCGTCGCGCCGATCGCAGGGAACAGCGGCCCCATTTGGGTGCGGACCACATCTCGAATCCGGCCGACCGGCAGATCGTTCTGCGTGAACGGGGGCACGGGAATCTCGATCGGGTTCTCGGGCCGTTTCGCGTGGAAGACGTAAGCATCGTCGATTTGCGGGGAGAACGTCCGCGTGTCCAATCTGGAAGCATCGAAGCTTTGAGTCCTGACGGATTTGCCTTGGGCCTCCTGAGCCGGTGAAGAAACAAACAGGCAGGAGAACGCCAAGAATGCCACCGGGGTTATGGAGCGTTTGGTCATGACATACCTCACTTAGTTAGTAGTTCGCCTGGCGCAAGGGGCTCCAGGGGCTAGTAGTATTTCTTATTAAAGACGAAAACGTCCTTCAAATGGAAGGCAGGTAACATCGCGCCGGTGAAAGTCGTCGGCGATCCTGCCCAAAATGCCGTGGAACTGCAGGCCGCCGGCTCGACCAACATCGTTCACGGCCCGTCGATCTGCCAAGCGGCGGACTGTCGCCGAAACGGCAGAAAGCGCTAGTCCGCTATAGGGTCTTCTCGGGCCGCTTGGCCGGGCAAAAGATCTGCATCGCGCCGATCTGTTCGTAGCCCAAATGTGGATAGAGCCGCCTACCAGCGCTGCTCGCCATGAGGTAGCTGGCCGCAAGTTCGTTTTGGCGATCATCCAGGAGCAGCTTGCTCATGAGGGCTCGCCCGAAACCTCGGCCGCGATGCCTCTTATCCACGAACAGGTTTGCGACCCAGGCTGCATCACCAATTGGAATGCTGCTCACCCATCCGAACGTGGTACATGAATCCATCACCGTATAAAGCCGTTGCTTGGGCTGCTCTGCAAGGAGGTCTTCGTCTCTGATCTGCCTCCCCCCCGCCGCCTTTGCGATGCGGCCGGCGTCGGCGGGGTCGAGCACCCGTCTCACCGGCGGATCGCTCGCAACTTCCGGAATACCTTCCAAATCGTGGCCAAACGTCCACTCCGTGGCGATTGCCCGGTAGCCGGCGGCCTTGTACCCCGCGCGTATCTGTTCACCTGATTCTTCCGGCCCGTACATATGGCAAACAAAGTGCCATTCCGGAACCAGTTCGCTGATTTTGGTAAGCACCCGCCAGGGCACAATGCCGTGCGCGATCACCTCCGTTTTTCTCGGGTTTTTCGCGCCGGGCGCGTCGCGCAACACCCAGAGTTCGGCGATCTTCTGAGCTTCGTACGGATGCTTGATGCTCCGTCCGAAGCAAAAGCCGTGCACGAAGACCTCGACCGCTCGGGTAAGCGAAGGTTTTGCCACGGCAACGAGTGTAGCCCGAACCCCGTCAGCCTGCTTGCCGTAGAATAAAGCCAGGACTTCGTCGGGCTCAACGCCGGACCGATGTTCAAGTTCAGCGAAGCCATTTCTTTCATGGCGCACTGCGAGACCCAATAGGAAGTGGACGAATTTTGGGCCAAGCTTTCCGAGGGTGGCGAAACCCGGCCGTGCGGTTGGCTCAAGGACAAGTTCGGGCTGTCGTGGCAGATCGTTCCGTCAGTACTCGAAAAGATGATTCACGACCCAGACAGCGCAAAAAGTGAGCGGGTCATGGCGACTTTGATGGACATGAAAAAGATCGACATTCGCTCCCTCGAGCGAGCCTACGAAGGAAGTAATTAAGCGGTCGCGAGGGTGCGTGTTATCCGCCAGCGATCGAGCGCAACGGCGGCCACGATGATCGAGCCGGTGACGATCTCCTGAACCCAGTTGGGAAGCCCCATCTGCGATGTGCCTGCGCGAATCGTCGACATGACAATCGCCCCGAGGAGGCTTCCGGCGATCGATCCTTGCCCCCCAGAGAGGCTGCCTCCACCGATGACAACCGCTGCGATCACGTCGAGCTCGAGGCCCACCGCGACCGTTGGGTCGCCCACCGTCAATCGCGAGAACTGCATTAACCCCGCGAGTCCGGCGAAAAGGCCTCCCACGGCGAAAACGGCGGTTCTAGTTGAGTCGATCCGAATTCCGCAAAGCCGAGCGGCCTCCTCGTTGCCGCCGATTGCAACGACATTCCTGCCGAAAACCGTTCGGTTCAGGATAAGCGCGCCGACGATCGCCAAGAGGATAAGTAGCCAGACCCCGATCGGGAGAATCATCCACTTGTCTTTCTGACTAAGCGTCGCCAGCAAGTCGCTCAGCCAAGTGATCGGCGCGTCGATCTTTTGCTCGTTCGCTAAACCTTTCGCCACGCCGCGAATGAGCAGGAGGCTGCCCAACGTGACAATGAAAGACCCGACCTTCAACTTCGTGGTCAAGAATCCATTCACCGCACCCGCTATAAGGCCGACGCCGATTCCCGCGCCTGCCGCCAACAGCGGAGAAACGCCGCGTTGCAGAAGCCACGCGATCATGACTGTAACGAGCGCGACCATCGAGCCGACGGATAAATCGATCGCGCCGGAAATGATCACGTACGTCATACCGATCGCTGCGAAAGCGACGATGGTCGTCTGCCTTGCGAGCGTTTCTAAGTTGCCGAGTGTGGGGAAGCTGCTCGGGACGAAATAGGAAAATAAGCCGAACACGAGCAGCCAGGCAACAGCGAGGCTGAGCAGGTTGGCGAATTTCCCCATTTCGCGAGTTTAAATTTTGGGCGGTGCGATCAGCTTGGCCATATCGGGCTCTTCCATGTTGGCTTTGTCGACAACGGCCGCGCCCGTGTCGATTCGCTTCTCGACGGTTTCGCCCTTGATGTGAGCCACCATCGTCTTGACGGCCTCGTAGCCCATCTTGTACGGGTTCTGCAGGATCAGCGCGTCGATCTGGCCGCTTTTCAGGCCGTCCACGAGCTTCTCCGAGGAGTCGAACCCGACGAACTTCACCTTGCCGGCAAAACCCGCGTCCTGCAACGCCCTAAGCATGCCGAATGTCGTAGATTCGTTCGGGCAGTAAACCCCTTGGAACTGCAGCACGCCGTCCGGGTTCTTAAACCTGGCGAGCAGGTTTTCGCTTGCCTTCGTCGCGGACTCGGTCGTTGCGCCGCCGTATTGATTGTCGCTGATGATCTGGATTCCGGGGGCGGCTTTCACTGCCTCCAAAAAGCCCTCTTCGCGCTCGTGTGTGCTGGCGGAGCCCTCCGCGTATCGGAGCATGATGACCTTGCCCTTGCCTCCGAGAAGCTGGACGATCCTCTCGCCCGCCTTCCTGCCTCCGGCGCGGTTGTCCGTGGCTACAAAGCTGACGGTCTCGACCTCATTGAGCCCCGAGTCGAAAATCAAAACGGGCACGCCGCTTTTCTGGGCGCTGGTGACCGGCATGCGCATTGCCGTGTTGTCGAGCGGAGCGAGGCAGATGCCGTCGACCTTGCGCGTCACGAAGTCCTCGACCACCTTGACCTGGTCCTCGAGGTCGTCCTCCTTGAGGGGGCCTTTCCAAATGATCTCGACGCCAAACTCGTTGGCAGCCGCCTGGGCGCCCGCGTGGACAGATTTCCAAAACTCATGGTTGGTGCCCTTCGGGATAACGGCGATCTGGAGCTTCTCGCCTCCGCCGCCCTCAGCGACCTTGTCATCGCCGGTGCACCCTGCCAGAACCAGCGCTCCGGCCGCAGCCACGCTTAACAAACTCTTCATGCCGCTATTGTAGCCAAAGATTTACAGAGTCTTAGTAATCTTCTCGAGATTCCGCGCTTGGTCAGGGTCAAGTCCGCGTTTTCTGGCGGCCGCGAGCGCCAATTGCTGCGCGAACAAAGCCTCTCTGATCGGAGCGTCCGAGCCGTACCCGGCATCGGGCGCTTGGATGATCCGAATGCCGGTCTCGGCGAGATTCTCGGGCACTTCCCCGTAGACGATCGCCGAGGCGTCGTCGTCGGCCACGGCGCGCGGCCCGTGCTGGAAATCAGCTGAGGAGTAGCTCTTGCAAGGGACGAGCGCACACTCGATCAGCTTGAGCGCGGTCTCCTGGGCGCTGGCGAACGAGAAACCCCTCCCAAGCGCGAAAACGACGCTGGAGTTCAGGAGCGAATCGACGCTTTTCTCTGCGGCAACCCGGCAAAGCTCGAGCCATCCGTCGTCCGGCAAAACCGGCGGGGGCAATTTAGCCCCCAGGGCGCGAACCAGTTGATAGCACGCGAGGAGCGAAGCGGAGTACGTCTTGGTGGCCGCGATCGACCGCTCAGGGCCGACCCTGAGGTCGAGGTGCAAGTCCACCAGCACGGCGAGCGGAGAGTCGGCGTCATTTGTGAACGCCGCGTTGAAGTGCCCCACCTCGGACAGCACCTTCAGGACGGCAATCACGTCCGGCGCTTGCCCCGATTGCGATATCCCGACGCCAAGGCAGTTGCGGTACTTGACCTTTGAGCCGTACATCGTAAGCACCGACGGCGCCGCCAGCGAAACCGGAATCTTGAGGTAGACCTCGATCAAGTAGCGAAGGTAGAGCGCCGCGTTGTCGGAACTCCCCCGTGCCACTAGCAGCACGTGGCCGAACTCCCGCCCGGCGAGCCTGTCTGCGAGGACCTGCAGATACCGCGCCTCGTTCCGCGCGAGAACGTCCGGCTGCTCCCGAATCTCGGATTCCATGGATCGGCCAAGCTCGGACATCGGGTTATTATGAGACACGACCTTGAGGGAAGCGCTTAGCAAGCCAACGTCCGCCCTAGTTCTGCCACCCCAGTCCGTGACGATCCGAAGTTCACGTCGCCCTTCGTGGCAATTGTGATGCCGCCCACGGACGAGCGATGTGAGAGTTTGTGTAGGGGTAGAGATTGCAATCGCTCATCCGTGGCACACCAATCGGGGTCACGAGGGCCGGCCATGCCCGCTCGTCATGGCCGGCCACGGCCCTGCGAAGTCGGTCGACCGACGCGAATGACTACTTGACGACGTCGATCGATGTCGTCGCGTAAATGATGTAGCTCATGATCGCGATGACGCCGACGAGCATCGCCATCGCGTAATACCGCGCGTAGCCGGTTTGCGT